>NZ_JBHSNQ010000120.1:0-1243 GCF_042655065.1 Ureibacillus suwonensis | reverse complement strand
GATTTTTGAGTGTGTGGTTACCTCATAAATACCCTAATTTTAAGGGGGTGGCAAGTTTTTTTTATATAAAACTAGTTATATCAACAAAAACGTAAGTTTTATTAAGTAATTTTTGACAATACGATATTTGTGAAGGGAGTGAATGTATGGAAAAAAAGGAAGTGATTTTTTATCCGGAAAATCCGGTGACCCGTTTTTTATTTAACGACACGCGTTCCGCCGCCATTTGGCTCATCATCCGCCTCTATTTGGGATGGGCGTGGTTGGAAGCTGGAATCCATAAAGTGGCCGATGATGCCTGGACCGGAAAGAATGCCGGAGCAGCGGTAAGCGGCTTCTTGAAAGGGGCTATTGAAAAAGCTTCCACGACCCATGATGTGATGGGCTGGTATGCCGCATTTCTTGAAACATTCTGCCTGCCAAACGCTAAGATTATCAGCTTTATGGTAGCTTATGGGGAAGTGCTTGTTGGACTTGGACTTATAGTCGGATTATTTACAGCCATCGCCGCCTTTTTCGGCGTGTTAATGAACGTTGCTTTCTTATTCGCAGGAACGGTCAGCTCGAATCCGCGATTGTTGCTGCTCGGAATTCTCGTCATGCTTGCATGGAAAGTGGCAGGATGGTACGGACTGGATCGCTGGGCATTATTGAAACTGGGCACACCTTGGGGAAAAATCAAAAAAGAAGAAAATGCAGAAACATCGATGTTCAATACATAATCCATATGGTAGAATAATGATAATGATTACAATAAAACGTTGCTTGACAGGCAACGTTTTTTCATGAGAAAAAGGTGAAAATGATGAAAGTAGTATTTGTCTTGACAACAACCGGCCAGGAATTGCTTCAAATGGTCACCGACGATGTAGCGGGACTTCTTGCCGCTGTGAAGGGCGAGTATGTCACATTTCCTTTCGGCACGTTTAAATACGATTTTCATTCCCTCGATTTTTATATTGAAGATAATGAATACCATCAAGAATTGGTGATCTATTTAAAAGAAGATGAAGAGCGGAATACAGTGAATGATTTTGTCATTGATGCGAAATAGGGATGCCTTCTTGCGGACTCCCTGACCCTTCGAAAAAAGAGTGTTGAATACCCGCTGCAATATTTTGGCTCTATAATATTTGGTGTTGGTGAGTATAAACCAGCACCAATTTTTTTGAACAAAAAAAAATGAGACAGTGACAAAACTCTGGTAAAATGTAATCGCCAAAACACATTTTCCAAAGGAGTT
>NZ_JBHSNQ010000119.1:0-1211 GCF_042655065.1 Ureibacillus suwonensis | reverse complement strand
GTAAGCCCGAATTCAAATGACGCATTGAAAAACTTAAAACAGGGATTAAAAAAGCGTACCTATTAGTACGCATGACAAATAGCCCTACAATCTTGAATTTTTTCAGATTGAGGGCTATTTTGCTATTGCACATGATTCACGTATATTTTTAGACCAAGGCAAGTAGCGATCGATTATTTCTGGTTGCTGATGGATTGGGAGGTTTGGGAGTTCTGTCAATACTTTGACCAAGTATTGATAGAAATCAATTCCATTAGCTTTTGTCGTTTCAGCTAAACTCAAACAAACGGCATTGGCATCAGCTCCCAATTCACTCACAGAGAAAAGCCAGTTCTTCCGACCAATCACACTCGGACGAATCGCATTTTCTGCTGGGTTATTGTCAATCGCAATTCGACCGTCATATAGAAATGCTTTTAGACCTTCGGCATGTTTCAAGGTATAGTTTGCCGCTTCCGCAAGGGCACTTTTGCCGTAAAAAGGAGATTCATCTACCCATTGTAAGAATTCTTCCACAATCGGTTTGGAATATTTTTTTCGTGCTTTTCGACGTTTGCTTGGTGAAAGTTTCTTAAACTTTCGTTCCAATTCGTAGAGTCGATTACAATATTCTACACCTTTTTCGGCGTTTTTACTGTTGGCTTTTAGCCATTTTCTACGCACATGTGCCCAACAATTGGCGAATGTGACGTTAGGTAAACCAGCGTATGCAGAATATCCGTCACAAATGATGGTTCCCTTGAACTTTTCCACGAAGTCTTTTAAAACTTCCCGACTTCGCGATAACGCACTATGAAACATGACGATGGTCGGCCCTTGAGAAGCAACGCTTCGGAATACCCAGTTATAAGCATTAGACTGAGCCGACTTTCCATCCGAACGGTTGAGTATTTGAGCGTATGTTTCATCAATATGAAGAATTGATTTTTTCATAAGGAGCTCTTTCATACGATGGTAGATTGGATGAAGCCAATCCTCCGCGATTCGAATCACCCAGTTCGATAAATTTTTATCGTTTGTAAGGAGACCATAATGGTTCCATTCCTTTACCTGGCGATATAAAGGTAAATATTGAACAAACTTATCGTAGATGATTTTTGCCAAGACCGTTGGTCCAGCAATACTTCGTTGAATCGCTGGTTGTGGTGCTTTGCCTCGTTTGATTTGTGAATTTTTGCTGAGATCTTTTTTACAATTCCTGCACTCATAAG
>NZ_JBHSNQ010000118.1:0-1162 GCF_042655065.1 Ureibacillus suwonensis | reverse complement strand
GGTGGACTTTATCAATTTCGTCAATTGCGATCGATACAATCCATTAGACTACGTCGAAGATGATGAGGATGCTAGGGCAATTGCTAATACGATCGCTTCTAACTCGGTTGACGAAGGAAAACGCGATTTCTGGAGTGAATCAGCTGTCGCCTTTCTGTCAGCATTCATCCTGTACGTGAAGGAAAAATACAAAGACAAGGCCAATATGCGCCATGTCGTTGAAATGGTGGCGAGAGCAGGAAAAGATGAAGAATATTTGGATGAAATCATTAAAAATATGTCCCCAGACCATCCAGCGTATCATATGTTCACCCTTGCAAACATGAGCAGTGGAAACACTAGAGCTGGCATTATGGCGACCTTGGCGCAACAAATCTCCATTTTCGCGATGCAAAAGATCGCAAAAATGACTGCTAAGAGCGATTTTAAATTTCATGACTTGCAGAAAGAAAAATCCGTTTTGTACATCAAGATTCGCATGGATGAAAACCCGTTTGTTCAATTGACTGCTACGTTCTTTGAACAGTTGATCGCTGTTCTATACGACATTGCTGACAAGAATCACTCGAAGTTACCGATTCCCACTATCTTTCTGTTGGACGAATTCGCCAACATCGGCACGATCAACAAATATCCGCGAGTATTGGCAACCTGTCGAGGACTTGGTATGGCCATGATGACGATTATCCAGGACATCGGACAGCTAGAGGACAAAAAACGATATGGTCCGGAAATGGCTCGTTCGATCATCAATAACCACGATACTCAGTTGTTTCTGCGAACAAAAGACACGAAAACAGCGAAATATTTTAGTGAACTCGCCGGAGAGACTACGGTGAAGCACAAACAGAAAAGTGCTTCCTATGGACGTAAGGAAGGCAGCAAAAGCATTTCAGAGCAATATGTAAAGCGCTCATTGATTACGCCGGGCGAACTTATGAACATGGACAAAAACACTTGTTATTTATTCGTATCTGGGGCTTACCCGATGAAGCTAGAAAAAGCGTGGCAGTTCGATATTTACGGCGATTTATTGAGCAACTATGAAAAATACCGAAGCCGTTTAGGATATACTGCGCCGTTGTGGAATGGAGAATGGGTATGGGATGAAGAAGATTCGGCTGCCCAAGACATCCAAGAAGTCAAGCAAGAGTTAGAAGAG
>NZ_JBHSNQ010000117.1:0-1160 GCF_042655065.1 Ureibacillus suwonensis | reverse complement strand
AGCAAATTCACTTACATAAATTGACAACTAAACAAAAAAGGAGACATGAACCGGACTCCTTGGGTAAAATAGATGTGCTCAAAACCCATTCACACAAGGAGGTTCATGTCTCATGAATAGATTAGCACATCACCAAGGAATCCACAAGTTTTTCTTCACGCTGGGGTTGACGCTGCAGCTTTCCAAACCGGTCATCAAGCATCTCATTCATATTGTCGATGCCTTGACCACCAAGGGATTCTCGGGAACATTGACTGATATTCATTACTGGAGCTTTCATCCGAATCATCGAACGACGCTCCGTCACTTTTTCACGAAAAGCCCTTGGAACGAGGAAAGGCTGCTTGGGAAGCTTCAAGAGTGGATCCTTTCCCAGGTCGAACGACTGGCCAAACGGAAGAATCAACCCCTTTTGGTTTCGATTGATGATACGATTTGCCAAAAAACAAAGCCTTCGTCACGGGCTGTGCACGCCATTCAAGGGTGCGACTGGCACTACTCGCATAAAGATCATCAATCGGTCTGGGGGCATTCGCTCGTTTGGCTGATGGTGCACACCTTCACGCAGGCGTTCCCATTTGCGTTCCGCCTGTATGACAAGAAAGCGGGAAAAAGCAAGATCGACCTGGCGATCGAGATGCTTTCCTCGCTCAAGGTGAAGCGGGCTCAGCCGGTGTATGTGCTCATGGATTCGTGGTATCCGTCCAAAAAGCTCATCGAAGCCTGTCTGAAACAGGGATTCCATGTCATCGCGATGCTCAAGACGAACCGGATTCTCTACCCGAAAGGCATCGCCATCCAAGCCAAGCAGTTTGCCCGCTATATCGAGTCCAAAGACACCCGCCTCGTCACGGTGGGGCAGGAGCGTTATCGCGTGTATCGCTATGAGGGGGCCATCCATGGCCTCGATGACGCGGTGGTGCTGCTGGCTTGGAAGGCGGATCAGCCGATGGCGCCGGAACATCTTCATTGCATCTTGAGCACCGACCGGGAACTCGGGGACGAAGACATCTTGCGTTACTATGCTCAGCGTTGGACGATCGAGTGCTTTTTCCGGCAGGCGAAAGATCAACTGAAGCTGGATGGATACCGCGTTCGCCACATTCGGGCGGTGAAACGGTATTGGGCGGTGGTGCTGCTCTCCTGCGTGTACAGCATCG
>NZ_JBHSNQ010000116.1:0-1158 GCF_042655065.1 Ureibacillus suwonensis | reverse complement strand
AGCTCAACTACTGTTTGTTTAAATTCTTGATTATACCGTTTTTGACTCATGATTCGGACACAACCTTTCGTTAGTTTAATATTAATGACTTAACCAAGTTGTGTCCATAAATCTATACTACATCTAAGCATTAACCATTGGAATGTTTGATACTAATAATATTAAAACTGAAAAATATATTAAAAATTTTTTTATTGTACTCATATTTATCTACCACCCTATAAAAATATTTTAGTTATTACTATGCATAGTACCATTTATAACTCGAGTTATTTATATTATAAAATCAACCAGTTAATACAAGGAATAGTATATAATTACCAATTTTGTAAAATATAGATTATGTAATAAAGTGTAAATCATTTTCTAAATAAGGAAAATATTAGTAATAACAACATTTTTATAGTTTTATAGTAATTGAAAGAGTTTCTATTCTTTCAAGTGTGACGGTTAAAATAAGTGATCCAACATTTAAAGTTTACTTATGTGTAGAAATTATTATAAATTTTAAACTTGCCCCCAACAACATTTTGTAGATGGCATTTAGAATGGCATTTGATGTATTTTGATTTGTGCAAAAATACTTCTAATTATTTATTGATCTGTAGTTATTTTGTGTAAAAGTGGTTCGACTCCCGCCGTTTCCATACATTCATGAAAGTTAATTCGTATGCAAAAATAGCTACACTTTTTAGGTGTTTTTTATCCTTAGTTAAAAAACTCACCCATTCCTATAAACATGCTTACTGATATTTTTTGCCTAAAAATTGCACCAATAAGCACCAGAATAGAACGTTAGTTTGAGTTGTTTTTGAGTTATTCTACATAGAGGAGAATAACTCAAAATGTTGAGGGTATTGGGTCTAATGAATTTTGCGTTATCATTCTACAATGAGACGCTAAAATAACCATGTATACGGATATATCAATATATGGGTATATAAATAAACAAGTCTACAAATATATCATATATAGATATGTAAATATACAGGTATAGGATATATAAATGTATGAATATACAGGTGAATTTATGTAACCGTCAAGTAGAATTAAACAATTTTCCACAAATAATTTTAAACAGTTTTCTACAATTAAGATTCAACAGTTTGCTAAATTAAAATAATACCTTTCTGTATTTCATACGAATGCTATCCGTTT
>NZ_JBHSNQ010000115.1:0-975 GCF_042655065.1 Ureibacillus suwonensis | reverse complement strand
GAAAAGAAGAATTTATCATCAAAGGTGAAATGGATAGCCGGCTGTCCTTCGAAATGAAAAAGGAGGATGGAAACGATGGACGAACACATGAGAGAACAAATTGCCTTATTCCGATTCGGATTGATTGCCCCACTTTTGAATGAACAAGTAGATCCGAAGAGCTACCTCACTGAGATGGCTAATCGCATTCATGAAATGCCGTATTACGGAGAGAAACGGATCGCTGCGAAAACGATTCAAGACTGGTACTTGCGTTATCGGAAAATGGGATTTGAGGGATTAAAACCGAAGAAGCGCTCGGATCGTGGACATTCCCGAAAGCTGTCTCCAGAAGATGAGGATTATATTCTAGCGATGAGAAAAAAATTTCCCCAAGTGCCAGTGACGGTTTTTTACCAACAACTGGTACACCAAGGGGAAATCAACCCAAAACAAATTTCTTATTTTACTATATACCGATTATTAAAAAAATTCAACCTTGTCGGCAAAGAAATTTTACCGATGCCGGAGAGAAAACGTTTTGCGCATGATCAAGTGAACGCCTTATGGCAAGGAGACCTTTCTTACGGTCCGTATGTTCCAATCAACGGGAAGAAGAAAAGAACGTTTCTCATCGCTTACATCGATGATTGTTCACGCATCGTGCCATACGCTCAATTTTTCTCTTCCGAGAAATTTGATGGGCTGCGAGTCGTCACCAAAGAAGCGCTCATTCGGTATGGAAAGCCGAAAATGATTTACTCGGATAACGGAAAGATTTATCGTTCCGAAACTCTTCAGTATGCGTGTGCACAGTTAGGGATCACCCTCGTTCATACGCAGCCATATGACCCGCAAAGCAAGGGCAAAATTGAGCGCTTTTTCAAGACGGTGCAGACGCGTTTTTATCCGTTATTAGACATGAATCCGGTTCATTCACTCGAAGAGTTGAATGAACGATTTTGGAGATGGCTGGAGGAAGATTATCATCGTAAA
>NZ_JBHSNQ010000114.1:0-973 GCF_042655065.1 Ureibacillus suwonensis | reverse complement strand
GTAAAAACGATCTTGCCAAACGGAGAAAGAGAATTGACAGAGACATTTCAACGATTCGTTTTACATTATGGCTTTGAATGCGAGTTCTGCAACCCAGCCAGCGGAAATGAAAAAGGGAATGTCGAATCAAAGGTGAAATATATTCGAAACAATTTCTTTTTACCTGAACAAACAATCTATCAACTAGAAAGTTTTAATGAATCTTTATGGGAGAAATGTGAGAAGGACTGGAATCGTCCGCATTATGAGAAGGAGCGACTCATCGCTGAATTATTTGAAGAAGAACAAGCGTTATTTCTTCAATTGCCAGCCAAAGAATTTGAATGTGTCCGATATGAGCAGGTCACGGCTGATAAGTATGGTTTCATCCATTTAGAAAACAATTTATATTCCACGTCTCCCCGTTTTGCCAAACAAAAGGTTTTGGCAAAGATCTCTTATCATGAGATTGCCATTTTAACAGAAGAGCATGAGCTGATTATCAAGCACGAGCGTTTATATGGCACAAAACAAAAATCAATGAAATGGCAACCATATCTTACGTTAATGGCCAAAAGGCCAAATGCATTAAAATATACGGATTTCTATGAAAAGATGCCGGAAGAATGGAAAAATTATTTTTCCAATTGTACCGTTCAAGAAAAGAAGGAAGCATTACAACTACTAGCTGTTTTACTAAAAGAACATGATTTCGAAGTTTCGACACAGGCTTTGAGGATTGCCTCCCAGTATGGTCATCCGAAAGTAGAATCGATTAAACAGGTATTTTATCAATTAATCAATGGAAGAGGTATACGAGAGCCAATTCAACCGAAAAAACACGTTCCAGATATGCCGGAAGCCATCCGAGGAGTAAGGCATTATGACCGCCTATTCGAATCCCAAGGAGATGTGGCATCATGGAACAAATGATTAAGGAATATGCCAAAAGACTAAAATTAAGCTGGATTCCAGCCAATTACCATACCATCCA
>NZ_JBHSNQ010000113.1:0-968 GCF_042655065.1 Ureibacillus suwonensis | reverse complement strand
CACCAGTAAAGTTTTCTATTTCGATTTTATTTTTCACATTATTGTATTCAGTTTCAATTCCCCATCGTTTGAAATAAAGAGTTTTGATCTCAGACATATCGAAATTTTCCTCTATTAAATTTGTGACAAGTATTTCTTCCGTGTGAGGATTAAGTAAGAACCTAACCACTCGAGCATTAATCACTTGTTTCTCATGTATTATTTGGATGTTTTGATCGGCATCTTTCGCTTCGACAATTTCTTTTATCGTATTTTTTTGACAACGCATAAGATACTTGATGCCAAGGGCATCTAAATAGGCAATAAAATCTCTCGATGGATACCCTCTATCAAACAAAATCAAATCATTTTTCAATCCTATTTGTACGAGTTCTTTAATCATATCCTTCGCACTATCTCGCTCAGCTACCTTATAAGGGTCGATTTTAGAAGTTATTATGATTCCATTTTCAAGATCATAGATACAAGAGGCTCTAGCTCTTGCATAGCTCTTCTTATGATTTTTTCCATACCCAAAATAATTTCTAAGTTCCTCGGTGTCAGGTATTTGTAATACACTTCCATCAATTGCGCAAAGCCTGAATCCACGATAAGTTTTAAAGGAATTTTCCTCATAATACCAATTAATAATTGCCTTTGAGAGCTTTACAAAAGCTAAGGGAGAAATTTTCTTTCGTGCAGCAGAATAACCTTGTTTGGAAATACTAATCTCTGATAAATTAAACTTGTCAAAAAAGTCGTCAAGTTCAATTTGGAGGCTCTTTTTAACAAAGTTTAAGCTAAATAGAATAGTATTTTTAAAATTTAACTTCTTTTCTTTTCGTGTAAAATACGTTTCCTTTGTCCGCGATTCAATCATAAACATCACATCATTCAGCATCTTTCGAGTAATCTCAATTGCGCCTAAAAAAGTACTTTTCGTTTTCAAAAAAACCACCATCCTCGTTTTATTAACCAAAAATTGGTAT
>NZ_JBHSNQ010000112.1:0-908 GCF_042655065.1 Ureibacillus suwonensis | reverse complement strand
TGAAATTTGTAAAAAATAATTTTAGCAAAAATCGAGTATTCGATCATCTTTCAGATTGGAATCAATCGTGCCACGCTTGGTTGAAAAGAACAGGAAACTATAAAGTTCATCATAATACGAAAAAGAGACCTTCTGAAGTGCACGCCCTGGAAAAGCAACACTTAAAGAAAGTCTCTGGTACTTACATTTTCGCAAATGTTTCAACTCCAAGTATAACAAGAAATATCCATAAGGACAATGTTATTCGTTATGAAGGAAATCGATATAGCGTTCCTAAAGGAACATATAGAGCAGATGCCCCAAATCTTGCTTATTTACAAGAAGAGGATGGTTGGTTAATTATTCGACTGAAAGAAACTGGGATGGAGTTAGCAAAGCACCGAATATCCGAAGGAAAAGGATTGATTATTACAGATCCCTCCCATCGGGAACATAGCACAAGTAAACGAGATCTTTTAATTCATCAAATTCAAGAAACATTCATAGATAAAGAGAATATTCAATGGTTAATACACAAATTGAAAGAACGATATCCACGTCATTTAGTGGATCAACTCAAAGTACTACAACAAGCCATCAGAATTTACCCAAATCATTGTGAGGAAGCTTTATCTGAAATGAAGAAACTTGGAATGACCAGTGCAAATGATTTTCGGGATATTGCACATGCATTATCTGTACAATATCAAAAAAGTTCACCTAAAATCGTTGAATTGAATGAGAAGTATAAAGATTTATCAGCACCAGAACGATCCGAAGACATTTATTTAAAAGTCTTATCTGGAGGTGAAAATGAATGAATCATCATCCCTATGAAATTTTACAAGATAAATGTCGTACCTTGCGCCTCGCTGAGACGGCTAAAGAATTACCGAATTTACTCCGTGAAGCTGAAGCAAAGAATTGGA
>NZ_JBHSNQ010000111.1:0-880 GCF_042655065.1 Ureibacillus suwonensis | reverse complement strand
ATCGAGTTGAAGTGATTCATATGAACAACGAAAGTTACCGATTAAAACATCAAGAAACAATTTTTTCTTAGCAAAAAGTGTTCATCCGAAATGAGCAAAAATTGTTCATTTGGGGTTGACGTTTACAGCATAAGCTTTTTCTTTCGCTTTCATAAGTACCTCATTTCCTTTTTTGGTTGTTCTGTAATATTTTCTAATCTTCCCTTCCACAGTTTTTTCTTCTCTTTCTAATAGATTCGCTAACTCCATCTTGTGCAGTAAAGGATACAAGGTTCCTGCGCTCATCTGATAGCCGTGTTTCTTCAGTTCTTCTAACAGCCATGAACCAAATATGGGTTCTTTCTTTAGCATGATATAAAATGTGTATGTGAATAAAACCAAGGAGCCATTTACGCAACACTTTATTTTCCATCACGTTCCCCTTCATGATCGAATTTCGATATCGAAAATCGGTAGCATCGTATCACGTCTACATGGTGTTTTTCAAGAAAGACATTATTAAGATAAGGTTAATTTTGTGTACCTCTCTCTTAACAAGATGATGGATAAAAGTTTGTGTAAAGCATTTTGCTAGACCAAAAGAAAAAAGGTAGGGGATTTTCTGATTGGACCAAAAATCTTAGAGAAAGGAGTACCCTACCTATGACTAAAAGGATACCGAATGTCGACTGGGCAAATCGACTGGAAAATGCCATTCGTCGCTTTGTGAAAGAAAAATTCGAACTGATCATGCGGAAAGAAATCAAACATTTCTGTAAATTTTCACATTATTTCAGGCTGACTTTTTCAAATTATTTTGGTTCGTTTTCTGAAATAATGTGCAATTTTTTTGCGGATTATTTTAGATTTTGCGATTTTCCCCAGGTTCTTTGCACATTTT
>NZ_JBHSNQ010000110.1:0-854 GCF_042655065.1 Ureibacillus suwonensis | reverse complement strand
GGAAGCGGATTTGCCTACTTCCCCGCCTTGCGGCTTGGACACGCGCGACCAACGGCGTGCTTTCCCTATCCTCCTGCGTCCCCCCATTGCTCAAACGGCGGGGAGGTGGTACAGGAATATCAACCTGTTGTCCATCGCCTACGCCTTTCGGCCTCGGCTTAGGTCCCGACTAACCCTGAGCGGACGAGCCTTCCTCAGGAAACCTTAGTCATTCGGTGGATGGGATTCTCACCCATCTTTCGCTACTCATACCGGCATTCTCACTTCTAAGCGCTCCACCAGTCCTTCCGGTCTGACTTCTGCGCACTTAGAACGCTCTCCTACCACTCGTGCGAAGCACGAATCCACAGCTTCGGTGAACCGTTTAGCCCCGATACATTTTCGGCGCAGCGTCACTCGACCAGTGAGCTATTACGCACTCTTTAAATGATGGCTGCTTCTAAGCCAACATCCTGGTTGTCTAAGCAACGCCACATCCTTTTCCACTTAACGGTTACTTTGGGACCTTAGCTGGTGGTCTGGGCTGTTTCCCTCTTGACCACGGATCTTATCACTCGTAGTCTGACTCCCGCGTCTAAATAGCTGGCATTCGGAGTTTGTCTGAATTCGGTAACCCGAGGTGGGCCCCTAGTCCAAACAGTGCTCTACCTCCAGTATTCGTTACGCGAGGCTAGCCCTAAAGCTATTTCGGAGAGAACCAGCTATCTCCAAGTTCGATTGGAATTTCTCCGCTACCCACACCTCATCCCCGCACTTTTCAACGTGCGTGGGTTCGGGCCTCCAGTGAGTGTTACCTCACCTTCACCCTGGACATGGGTAGATCACCTGGTTTCGGGTCTACGACCACGTACTCT
>NZ_JBHSNQ010000109.1:0-837 GCF_042655065.1 Ureibacillus suwonensis | reverse complement strand
TCCTCCAAAGTATTCAAATGCATTTTCATGCATTCGAATCATATCGGAAGTACGAAAAGGTCGATCGAGCCATTCTACATATTTATATCTTGAATGTGATAAAACAAATGCGATAAAATACAACTTTAAAACAAATGAGCTGTTGTGTCAACAGCTCATTTCAGACTGTCGACAAACCCCAACTCAAATGCTTCATTTGAGTTGGGATTTGTCTTTTTTTGCTCATCATTTTCTAAGATTCTTCTCTTATTTAGGCTGGACATGGTCTTTTCCATGTCCAGTTTGCCATTTTCTTTAAGTTCATGGCAGCAAAAGTAAGCATCGCTTGCATGGACAATTTTCCCAGTCCCCGAAGGGTTGTCCATCGCATGCCATGCTTCTCTTTTCCATCGGCAAAGACTCGTTCAATCGTTTCTTTGCGCTTCTCATATATGTTTTTATTGATCTCTGTATGCCTTAAATGATCCGCTTCTTCCACATAATGTTCCCAAATGTGGCGATGAATGAATTTGATATGATCTTTATTTTGGGTACACTTTTCTAAGAACGGGCACGTTTTACATATTTCCGGATTAGAAGCGTACTGTCGATATCCTTCTCTTGTTGTTGTTCGGTATTCAAGAATTTGGTTGTTTGGGCAGATATAACAATCATAATGTTCATCGTATACATACTCATACTTTTTAAAGAAACCGTCTTTTGTTCTTGGTCTTGTATATGGCATGACTGGACGAATCTCTTTATCCAATAGACTTTTCGCATTCGCTGGGGTTTTGTATCCGGCATCTACGGCTACTGCAGTTGGTTTGCCTACTTTTTCGATGACTTGTTCGAGTA
>NZ_JBHSNQ010000108.1:0-796 GCF_042655065.1 Ureibacillus suwonensis | reverse complement strand
GGGTAACCCGGCGCGAGGGTTCAAATCCCTCCTTCTCCGCCATTCATACATGGCCCCTTGGTCAAGTGGTTAAGACACCGCCCTTTCACGGCGGTAACACGGGTTCGAATCCCGTAGGGGTCATAAAATTTTAATTAAAAAATAAAAAAATATATTGAAAACCTTAGCGTTTATGATAAAATAATTCTTGTCTTTGAAATAATAAGTCTAGTGACGATGGCAAAGAGGATACACCCGTTCCCATACCGAACACGGAAGTTAAGCTCTTTAGCGCCGATGGTAGTTGGGGGCTTCCCCCTGCGAGAGTAGGACGTCGCTAGGCTTAAATGGAGGATTAGCTCAGCTGGGAGAGCATCTGCCTTACAAGCAGAGGGTCGGCGGTTCGATCCCGTCATCCTCCACCATATATGCCGGCGTAGCTCAATTGGTAGAGCAACTGACTTGTAATCAGTGGGTTGAGGGTTCGATTCCTTTCGCCGGCACCATCGTGAGCCATTAGCTCAGTGGTAGAGCATCTGACTTTTAATCAGAGGGTCGAAGGTTCGAGTCCTTCATGGCTCACCATTTATTATGCGGGTGTGGCGGAACTGGCAGACGCACTAGACTTAGGATCTAGCGCCTTACGGCGTGGGGGTTCGACTCCCTTCACCCGCACCATATTTACATCATGCGGAAGTAGTTCAGTGGTAGAACACCACCTTGCCAAGGTGGGGGTCGCGGGTTCGAACCCCGTCTTCCGCTCCAAAAAGCCGGGGTGGCGGAATAGGCAGACGCACAGGACTTAAAATCCTGCGGT
>NZ_JBHSNQ010000107.1:0-786 GCF_042655065.1 Ureibacillus suwonensis | reverse complement strand
CCCTCCTTGATACTAAAATTTGGTTGGCGAACCAAAATTTATTTTAGCATCAAGTGGGATCTTTTTTAATACCTCGCTATAAGCTATACGGAACCCCCTGCCTAGCAGGGGGTTTTCTTTTTTACAAGAAAAAAACTGCAGACCACTTGAATCATTCAAGTGAGTCTGCAGTTTAAATGGATTGGCTTAAGCAATTCGATGGATGGACCAAACGATTGGAGCACCACCACCGCCAAGGTCTATGGTAATTGATAATCCATCATCGATATAGAATAGGCCTATTACATCACCTTCAGTAAGTTCCACTTCTCCTGCTAATGTGACCGTTCCATTACCAAGAACCCCTCTTATGTTAACTAATGCTAAACCAATGTTCAAAATTGGGAATAGTCCTACGATTAAATCATCGCCGGTAGTAATATTACGTACTGCAAATGCCGGGTTGCCAGCAAATGATATAGATAAAGCTACAGCTGTACTATAACTGATAGTTGCTGAGATCGAGTATCTACCAGTAGCTGGAACCGTAAAGTTACCACTAACAGGATCAAAGTCAGTTGTATTAAAGTATGGTGAAGCTATAGTCCAGTTGTCAAGCTGACCACCAGCGGCTACACTAGCTGCTGTTCTAACTGCTGAGAATCCTTCGATTGCAAAGTTTGGTCCCGTCGGTCCAGTAGGCCCTGTTGGTCCCGTCGGTCCAGTAGGCCCTGTTGGTCCCGTCGGTCCAGTAGGCCCTGTTGGTCCCGTCGGTCCAGTAGGCCCTGTTGGTCCCGTCGGTCCAGT
>NZ_JBHSNQ010000106.1:0-785 GCF_042655065.1 Ureibacillus suwonensis | reverse complement strand
GATTCAGCATGTCGCCCAGGGCATTATCCAAGAAATTGACGAGTTGATGAAAGAACGAATCAAAGAATTGCGTCAGATACATGAGTCATCTAAAGATCAAGACAAAAACAATAAAAACGAAAAAGATAAAGAGATGCAGCTGCAACGTTAATAATGAGGTGATGAATATGGAAAAGACAAAACCGTTCTGCAAAATGACCCCAGACGAATATTATGATTTTTTATGGAGTTACACGACCTTTGATAAAACAAGAGAGCAACTGATCGAAGACTTAGAAATTACGGAGGAAGAAGAAAAGTATCTTGACGGGGCCTTGAACTATTTAAAATCAAGGGTGGAAATCCATGAGAAAGAAGGACGTCCGAATCCTTCGTATGCTTTTTACTTAGTTGAGTATTTAGAAGAAGCTGTAGATGAAGGAGTACCAGAAGAAACAGTGAGAGAGATCGAAAAAGCGTTGGACGAAAACGATGAAGAAAAATTAGCCGACGCCATAAAGAAAGCGTGGGGAATCCGTGAATAAGAATGATTGGATGTCCATTCGTACAGGAGATATTGTGTTAGTGAGGGACTATCCCAATCCTCAATATAAAGAAGCACACGCCGCCCCTACGAAAACCCGTTTTGCTGTTGTGATCGGAAATTTCAGGGGCGGATACGCCACTCTTCCTGCCCACGCCATTGTCACTAAAGGAGGAAAAACAGAGCAGCCCTATTATCGATTAAAGGAAAACGAATTAAGAGTACCTGCCAATATTATTAGCGATCGAGCTGATATTGCTTT
>NZ_JBHSNQ010000105.1:0-769 GCF_042655065.1 Ureibacillus suwonensis | reverse complement strand
TGTGCTAACTTAATTTTAACAGAAGAGGTCCTTATTTTTTATTGAAAAAATGAAAAACAGCCCATGAAATTTCATTCCAAAATTTCATGGGCTGTTTCCATTTTAGAGGGGGTTTTGTCCCAGCCACATTTTTTTCATTTTAAAACTATCTGCGAAACGCACTCAACATGTGTTGACTATACAGTAAGAACAATTATTCAGAAGTGGATAGTGTTTGCTGTTTTCTTAATACCCGTGTTCAAGATGTTATTTCTTTAGAACTATATCCTGAAACAAGCAATTCTGGTGCTACTGCCGCATCATTCCGATTCGCTGTGGTCAACACAGGAGATAAAATGATTCCCTCGGCAGTGGTGGAGAGATGGAGCTTATATCCTTTAAACCAGTGGTATCGGGTGGCCGCTCCTCATTTTGCTTGCGAATCGTAAAAACTACTTCGAAGTTCCGTGCTGTCGGATCCACACAATTTGGGGATACCGTACTTCTAAATCTTTGAGCAGCTGTGCGCGAAAAACAGGAAATCCCTGTTCTCAACCACTTCGCCGCGCGGAAAAACGAGGAGGGACTTCCCGAAGCCCGCAAGCTCGCTGAAAATAGCGAAAACGCCGGAGGATGGGCCTAACATAAAAGAAGTACACTTCATATCCAACACCTAATAATTTACATATAACCAAATAAAAGGGGCTGTCCGAAAAGTCGATTGAATCGACCTTCGGCTCAGCCCTTTTTTCTGTTTTTAGGGTACAAAAAAATCGTCCTTTTTTATAGA
>NZ_JBHSNQ010000104.1:0-750 GCF_042655065.1 Ureibacillus suwonensis | reverse complement strand
TACTTTCAACTAAATGGTGAATGTGGAAGGCAATATCATTTTCTTGTAATTTTATTTCTAAATCTAGAGGCAAAACTAATTGATTCATGTTATAATATTTGAACATAAGGACCCTTCTTTCTGTTAGTTTGGTGTGGTAACTTAATTTTAACAGAAGAGGTCCTTATTTTTATTGAAAAAATGAAGAACAGCCCATGAAATTTCATTCCAAAATTTCATGGGCTGTTTCCATGGGGTTTTGTCCCAGCCTCTTTTTTATTTTAGAATGAATTAAAGTTATGCACATTTGTTATTTTTCTGAAAACTTATCCACAAGTATGTTAATATCTTTCCGGATTTGTCAAGACGAACATCCGTACTTATACACAATTTGTGGATAACTTGTGCATAACCTGTGATAATTTTGTGGGAAATCAATATATTGTGTGTATTTTTTCAGAATCAAATGTGAATAAATAAAAATCCCAATGTGGATAGTGTGGAAAAGGTTGTTGATATGTTGGTATAGCTGTATTTTCATTGTGAATAAAATTGTGGGAAAAATTTATCGAAAAATGTCTATTGACCAAGATATATGTATACAAAACAATAAGGACCAAAGGGTGTTGCATTCCTGGAACAATAAAGAGGCTGGGACAAAAGATAAAAAACACCATTTTCTCCCGGGAGAAAATGGTGTTTTTTTGATAATTGAAGAAAATTGATTTCCGTTCCGGGGACGCTTTCCGCGGGCCCGGCTCGAGCCCAATG
>NZ_JBHSNQ010000103.1:0-745 GCF_042655065.1 Ureibacillus suwonensis | reverse complement strand
TTACGAAAATACACGGCCAACAAAGATCAACTAACCAAAAATAATGGGGATAAATGGAAAAAGGAGAATTTGAGTTGGCTCAAATTCTCCTTTTTCCTATCTAGAAGCTAGTTTTGTCCCAGCTTCTATTCAATTTTTGGTGTGGTAAACCGGTAATGAATTATTGGTGTACCGTCCTCTTTTACCTCGATTCGATTAATCAATCGATGGAGAATATCCTCGGTTAATTCATCGAAATTTAGGAATTGAAGTAATTCCTTTTTGAGCTTTTCAATTGTTTCGATTACATCCTCGCTTTCCATCAATGAAAGAAGTTTATTTTTCTGTTCCATTAATTCAGTTAAATCCTTGTTCGTTGCTTCAATACTCTCTTGATATTCTTCATTGGTAATGATTCCGTCAGCTAACAGGTTGATGAATTTCCTTTTTCGATTTTTTAAAACATCCATCTGTTTGTTAATCTTATTGATTTTCTTTTGAGAATCCGATTTTGTACTTTTCGATTTTCTCTCCATCTTCTTTATATATTGCTCTTTGTCAATTTGATGAATTAAGGATTTTATGTCATTTAGAATTGTTTCTTTTAAAAAATCCTCTTTTATTGTGTGGGCGGTACAAGTAGATGTAGTATAGATTTATGGACACAACTTGGTTAAGTCATTAATATTAAACTAACGAAAGGTTGTGTCCGAATCATGAGTCAAAAACGGTATAATCAAGAATTTAAACAAACAGTAGTTGAGCT
>NZ_JBHSNQ010000102.1:0-726 GCF_042655065.1 Ureibacillus suwonensis | reverse complement strand
TGTAACCGTCAAGTAGAATTAAACAATTTTCCACAAATAATTTTAAACAGTTTTCTACAATTAAGATTCAACAGTTTGCTAAATTAAAATAATACCTTTCTGTATTTCATACGAATGCTATCCGTTTCGTTATCGAAAGTGATAATTTCACTCCTATGTAATAAACGGTCAAGTATAGCTGTTGTTAAAGTAGGATCACCAAGAAATTTTCCCCATTCATTTGGCCCTTTATTAGAGGTTAGAATGAATGCTGCTTTATCATATAAATCATAGATAAACTGGAAAAATAGATTGGCTTCCTGAGTCTCGTAAGTCATGTACATGACATCATCAATAATAATTAAATCCGAAGCTATAATACGTTTGTAGCGTATTTTAGATTTATTGATATATTCTTTTGTTTTTAAAATATACATAAGCTGATTCATGGAGACAAAGGATACTTTGTATCCTCTCTCCACAGCGTGTATTCCTAATGCAACGGATAAATGTGTTTTTCCTGCTCCTGTTGGTCCCATCAAAATTAAAGTAAAAAATTCTTCAATCCAATTCAGTTCTTTTAATACATTTAGTTGTTTTTCACCAAGAGCTGTTTGTTCCTTCAAATCATAGGTATCAAACGTCAATATTTCTGGGAACTCTGCCCATTTCATTAATCTCTCATTATTTTTCTGCTCTCTACATCGCATCTCATAGCTTAAGATTTCATAAACCAGTTCATGATAT
>NZ_JBHSNQ010000101.1:0-693 GCF_042655065.1 Ureibacillus suwonensis | reverse complement strand
TGTAAACTTTCATTTTATCTCATCTAAAAAGAGTACGATTTTTTCAAATTCCTTCGGAATCATCTTTGCCATCCTCTGAAAAAATGTGCTAAATTTTTTGTGAATTATTTCATAGGGGGATGGAAGATCTGTGATCTTGATTCATGATTTTGGAGTCGATCTCGAAACCTATCATGAATTAGGAAAAAACAATGACTTTCCTATGGTGGAGGAGTGCCCACATTGTCATGCGAAGCATTCCCTTCATCGCCATGGTTTTTATGAACGGAATGCCATCACCGCAGAAAAGGAATATCGTCTCTTGATCTGCCGTTTTCGTTGTTCGATTTGTTTCCAAACGGTGTCCATCCTCCCTCACTTTCTTCTCCCATACTTTCAACATACGACTCGTACCATCGTTCAATGGCTCCATGATGTGCTTCATCAAACCGGCACAAATCCATCAAAAAGACAACTCATTTCTTTCTATCTCCGACGATTTATCCAAACAATTTCATGGATTTATATGTATTTTGCTTCGGTGAAGAAATCTTTCGGTTGGGAGCGAGATACCCAACAACAAGCTTGTCGATCGATCGGGAAAATCCAACAATGGGGAGAGGAACGGTTTGTCAAAGAGTCGTGGGGGTATTTGTCGACCTACTTTATGGCACATTGTTTTGGACGATAAGGAAGCGCATCTAGGTGTTGAGG
>NZ_JBHSNQ010000100.1:0-657 GCF_042655065.1 Ureibacillus suwonensis | reverse complement strand
TGGATATCGTGGAGGACCGGAGATTACATGTCCTCAAAGAGTATTTCTTACGGTATTCCAAGAAGGCGAGAGATGCGGTAAAAACGATTGTCATCGATATGTACAGCCCTTATATTTCCTTAATCCACGAAGTTTTCCCTAAAGCGGAAATCGTACTCGACAAATTCCATATCCTCCAACTATTTAGCAGAGCTTTAAACAAAACGCGCATCAACGTCATGAATCGGGATAAAAAGAATTACAATAAATTAAAAAAATACTGGAAGCTCCTTCTGAAAGATCAAACAAAACTTGATTATAAGAACTATAAATATCATCGTTGCTTTAAAAAGCATATGTGTGAGGTGGAGATTCTCCACTATCTCATTGATTTAGATTCTGAATTAAAAGCGTCCTATGAGTTATATCAATACGTGCAACATTGCATAAAAATCAAAGACTTTGAGCTCCTAAAGAAAACATTAGAGAATAAACAAAATATCGTTTCCAGCTATATGAAAACCGCCATCAAGACAATCAACAAATACATCAATTACGTGGAGAATACGTTGAAATATGATTATAACAACGGCATTTTAGAGGGGATTAATAACAAAATCAAAGTGATTAAACGCATTTCTTTCGGTTATCGATCCTTCTATCACTTTAGAAACCGAA
>NZ_JBHSNQ010000099.1:0-654 GCF_042655065.1 Ureibacillus suwonensis | reverse complement strand
TATCATGAATATTCGCTCCCGTTACCTTGGTAGCTAAGACAAAGCCTTTTGCATCACAGGCGGTATGAAAAGAATAGGCAAACATCTTTTCCCGTTCATCTTTTACGTAATAGCCACTATCAGGATCGGTTGTACTGACCTTTATTTCCTTGGTTTCTTCATTCTCTTTCGGGGGAAAGGGCTTTTTTCCATGGTTTTCACGGTCTTGGTTAATCTCTAACTCTAATTGCGCTTGATAGCTTTTTGTTTCTGCCCGGACAATTTTCTTATCGAACTTCTTTTTATTGGCGCTCGCTTTGACATGTGTTGAATCAATAAAGGCAACAGATGCATCCACTAATCCTTTATTCATCGCTTCTTTTAAAATACGATAAAAAATCTGTTCAAATAAATCAGTACCTTGAAAACGACGAACATAATTCTTGCCGAACGTTGAAAAATGAGGAATTTTCTCTGTGAAACCATATCCTAAGAACCATCGATACGCCACGTTGGTTTCAATTTCTTTGATCGTTTGACGCATGGATCGAATACCAAATAAATACTGCACAAAGACCATTTTAATGAGCACAACAGGATCAATACTAGGCCTTCCGTTATCTAGGCAATAGGTATCTTTGACAAGATCGTAAATAAAATCAAAGTCTATGGCTT
>NZ_JBHSNQ010000098.1:0-643 GCF_042655065.1 Ureibacillus suwonensis | reverse complement strand
GAAATCTCCGGATCAAAGCTTACTTACAGCTCCCCGAAGCATATCGGTGTTAGTCCCGTCCTTCATCGGCTCCTAGTGCCAAGGCATCCACCGTGCGCCCTTACTAACTTAACCTTGCGGCTTACGACTTGCTTGCGCCTCGTAACCCTTGATGGTTTGCTTTTCTATCAGAAAAGCGTAAGAACTTTACAGTAAATTACTTACTTTCAATGTCGTTTATCCAGTTTTCAAAGAACAACAGCAATATTCTAATCCGGTATAACCTCGAGATGAATCATTTCATCTGCGAATGTCATACAAGTATGGAATATATGGTGGAGCATAGCGGGATCGAACCGCTGACCTCCTGCGTGCAAAGCAGGCGCTCTCCCAGCTGAGCTAATGCCCCAAAAATATGGTGGGCCTAAATGGACTTGAACCATCGACCTCACGCTTATCAGGCGTGCGCTCTAACCAGCTGAGCTATAGGCCCATATTTTGAGGTTTTATAAACCCTCAAAACTGAACACAAAACGCTAATGTTTTCCGTTTATATCCTTAGAAAGGAGGTGATCCAGCCGCACCTTCCGATACGGCTACCTTGTTACGACTTCACCCCAATCATCTGTCCCACCTTCGGCGGCTGGCTCCCGGAGGGTTACCT
>NZ_JBHSNQ010000097.1:0-640 GCF_042655065.1 Ureibacillus suwonensis | reverse complement strand
TCAGAGATATCAAACTCTTCCTCGGTTAAATTTGTGACAAGTATTTCTTCCGTGCCAGAATCCAGTGGGAATCTAACTACACGAGCAGTAATCACTTGTTTCCTATGTATTATATGAATGTTTTGATCAGCATCTTTCGCTTCGACAATTTCCTTTATCGTATTTTTTTGACATCGCATCACATATTTGATACCAAGGGCATCTAAATAGGCAATAAAATCTCTCGATGGATACCCTCGATCAAATAAAAAAAGATCATTTTTTAATCCAATTTGTACGAGTTCTTCAATCATATCCTTTGCACTATCTCGCTCAGCTACCTTATATGGATTGATTCTAGAAGTAATAATGATTCC
Source organism: Ureibacillus suwonensis (assembly GCF_042655065.1). Taxonomy (NCBI): domain Bacteria; kingdom Bacillati; phylum Bacillota; class Bacilli; order Caryophanales; family Caryophanaceae; genus Ureibacillus; species Ureibacillus suwonensis. The sequence goes on along the minus strand of NZ_JBHSNQ010000097.1, from coordinate 284 downwards.
ATTCTCAAGATCGTAAATACAAGAGGCACTAGCTCTTGCATAACTTGTCTTATGATTTTTTCCATACCCAAAATAATTTCGAAGCTCCTCAGTATCAGGAATTTGGAGCACACTTCCATCGATTGCGCAAAGTCTAAATCCACGATAAGTTTTAAAGGAATTTTCTTCATAATACCAATTCACAATCGCTTTTGTAAGTTTTACAAAAGCGAGAGGAGAAATCTTTTTTCGTGCGGCTGAATAGCCTTGTTTGGAAATACTAATTTCTGATAAATTAAATTTGT
>NZ_JBHSNQ010000096.1:0-600 GCF_042655065.1 Ureibacillus suwonensis | reverse complement strand
CTTTATATTGGATTTGGATAGGTTTACTACCACCAAACCATTATAAAGGATTTTTTTATGGAAAAATATAGTTACAGAAAATTCAGATTTATTATGTCTATTGATATTTTTTATGCGACACTAGTGAATTGAGTTAATTTCATAATTCTCACCCCTTGATTTTCAAGGGATTCAAGACAATAAAAAATGGGTACCTCCCCAAATTTCGTTATAATGGTAAGTAACCAAACAAACCATACGAAAGAGGTGAGTACCCTATGACTATTGTAAAACAAATTTCTCTTTTTGACATCCATCAATTATTAGAAATGGAAAGTTCCCATCGTTATGATGCCATTTTTAGTGTGATTGACATTCAACCTATTTTTCAATTGTTTTCTAAAAAGACATTGAAAGGTGCACCACGTGAATTGAATTATGGTGCAATGATTCAATCGCTGATTATTCGTATTGTCGAACGAATTCCAACAATGAAGGATTTAGTCAAACGTTTGGTCCATGATCCTTTATTTCGTTTCGACTGTGGATTCCTTGTGTCTGATGTCGTACCATCTGAAAGCTCTTATTCACGCATGATTCAAGTCATTAGTGAATCAGATG
>NZ_JBHSNQ010000095.1:0-595 GCF_042655065.1 Ureibacillus suwonensis | reverse complement strand
TCCCCCGGTATGTTCCGTTCTTGACTGTAAACTGTCCCTCTAATTCGTAAAACGGTTCCGGTCGAAATTGTTCAATTTCTTTTTGGCGATCGTAAATCAGTTTCAAAACAGGAGTCTGCACCCGTCCGACGCTAAATACATCCCGGATGCCCTTTTGCTGAAGAAGCAGCGTATAGAGCCGACTAGCATTCATTCCTACTAGCCAGTCGGCGATCTGTCTCGCCTGGGCTTCATGAAACAAATGGATGGTTTCTTTCCCGTCTTTCAGTTCAGCAAACCCTTTTCGAATGGCATTTTCGGTTAGAGATGATGTCCAAAAGCGCTTAATCCGTTTTTTCGAGCATCCGGCCATGAGGATAAGCAGACGAGCGATATTTTCTCCTTCCCTGGCTGGATCGGTCGCAATAATGATTTCATCAGCCTCTTTAAGCAGCTTCTTAACGGTTTGAAACTGTTTGGCTTTATCCTTCGACACTTTATACTCAAACTGCCCAGGAATAATCGGCAAAGTGGCCAAGTCCCATTTTTTCCATTCCGGACGGTATTCCTCTGGCTCTTTTAGCTCGACTAGATGGCCAATTGCCCAGGTCACTGT
>NZ_JBHSNQ010000094.1:0-590 GCF_042655065.1 Ureibacillus suwonensis | reverse complement strand
GCGCAAATGGTGAAAGAAAATCTTCCGATGATGTGGTTGGCGGGATTGCAAACCCCTGACCATCGCACAATAAATGATTTTCGTAGTGTTCGTATGTCAAACATGATGGATTCTGTATTTGAACAATTTGTCCTTCAACTAGTAGAACAAGGATTTATCGACCTCGACCATATTTTTGTGGATGGTACGAAAATAGAAGCGAATGCCAACAAATATACGTTTGTATGGCGAAAATCCGTAGAAAAATATGATCAGAAACTACGAGCCAAAATTCAATCGTTTCTACAAGAAGCGCACCAAATCGCCTTGGAGGAATTAAAAGAAGAACAATTAGAAGAAGAATTAGAAAAATCATCGGCACAACTTTCTGAGAGAATAGAAGCTTTGGAAAAAGATTATAAACAGGAAGAAGACAAAGAAAGAAAAAAAGAACTTCGCTCTAAAAAATCCCAACTCACCAAACAACTGAAAACGATTCAAACGGATTATCTTCCACGATTACGAAAATACAAAGTACAAAAACAGATTCTAGGTGAACGAAATAGCTACTCGAAAACCGACCATGAGGCCACTTTTATGCGAATGAAAGA
>NZ_JBHSNQ010000093.1:0-580 GCF_042655065.1 Ureibacillus suwonensis | reverse complement strand
GCGACTCTGAAACGGGGGAGATTGTGGATATCGTGGAGGACCGGAGATTACATGTCCTCAAAGAGTATTTCTTACGGTATTCCAAGAAGGCGAGAGATGCGGTAAAAACGATTGTCATCGATATGTATAGCCCTTATATTTCCTTAATCCAAGAAGTTTTCCCTAAAGCGGAAATCGTACTCGACAAATTCCATATCCTCCAACTATTTAGCAGAGCTTTAAACAAAACGCGCATCAACGTCATGAATCGGGATAAAAAGAATTACAATAAATTGAAAACATACTGGAAGCTCCTTCTGAAAGATCAAACAAAACTCGATTATAAAAACTACAAATATCATCACTGCTTTAAAAAGCTCATGTGTGAGGTGGATATTCTACACTACATCATTAATCTGGATTCTGAATTAAAGGCGTCCTATGAGTTATACCAATACGTTCGACATTGCATCAAAACCAAAGACTTTGAGCTCTTGAAGAAAACCTTGGCGAATAAACGGAACAGCGTTTCCAGCTATATGAAAACCGCCATCAAGACAATAAACAAATACATAAATTACGTGGAGAATACGTTGAAATA
>NZ_JBHSNQ010000092.1:0-570 GCF_042655065.1 Ureibacillus suwonensis | reverse complement strand
TTACTTGAAGGACTCACAATTCATCAACCGAAAGCCATACAAAAATCTAAAAAAGGTGTCTTTTAACCAATGATTACTAGTGATATAATCAAGACATTATTGAATTTGGACGGAAATGTGGTGAATGATGTGAGCAATGATTCGAATGAAAAATTAATTCAATTATTAGAAGAACAACTCGCGCAATCCAATAAGAGAAATGAAGAACTGTTGAAACAAATTGAATCGTTGTCACAACAAGTTCGCTATTTAACAAAGCTTCTTTATGGCTCAAAATCAGAAAAATCAAAGTACCAAGCTCCAGATGGACAATGTTCTTTATTTGATGATGACTCTTTTTTTAACGAACCTGAGCACACAGAAGAACAAAGCACGGACACTGTTACCTATACAGTTGTTCGTAAAATACATAAAAAGAAACGAAACGATTTCTTCGTGGATGGTTTAGAAATTGAAGAAATTCATCATCACCCTGAAAACTTACAATGCGAGTGTTGTCAATCTCAGATGACAGAGATCGGCAGCACGATTGTTCGTGAGGAAGCAAAATTTATACCGGCTATTGTGAAG
>NZ_JBHSNQ010000091.1:0-566 GCF_042655065.1 Ureibacillus suwonensis | reverse complement strand
TCCCGTCCTTCATCGGCTCCTAGTGCCAAGGCATCCACCGTGCGCCCTTACTAACTTAACCTAAAAATTAAGAGCTTACAGTAAATTTCTTGCTTTCAATGTCGTTTATCCAGTTTTCAAAGAACAACAGCAATATTCCAAAGCCGGTATAACCACGAGATGGATTGTTTCATCTACGAAAGTCATACGGAATATATGGTGGAGCATAGCGGGATCGAACCGCTGACCTCCTGCGTGCAAAGCAGGCGCTCTCCCAGCTGAGCTAATGCCCCGTATTTTAGTTTTATTATATTATGGTGGGCCTAAATGGACTTGAACCATCGACCTCACGCTTATCAGGCGTGCGCTCTAACCAGCTGAGCTATAGGCCCATCCTATCGTTAACTTCGAGGGGATGAACCCTCAAAACTGAACAACAAAACGCGCTTTCCGTTTTATAATCCTTAGAAAGGAGGTGATCCAGCCGCACCTTCCGATACGGCTACCTTGTTACGACTTCACCCCAATCATCTGTCCCACCTTCGGCGGCTGGCTCCCGGAGGGTTACCTCACCGACTTCGGGTGTT
>NZ_JBHSNQ010000090.1:0-560 GCF_042655065.1 Ureibacillus suwonensis | reverse complement strand
TTCGAAAATCGCAATTGAACAAGATTTCTATGCATCGATATATTTATCCAATATGGTCGGTTTATTGAGAAATGATGCCAATGAAACAATTAATGAAGAAAATAAGCAAAAAAGGCGAAAACATGATTACCAAGTAAACACCAATGTTTTAATAGGGAAATTAAAAGATAGGATGGTTCGGATATTATTGGAAGATTGTCCGATCAAAAGAGATAGGATGTTTACAAAAATCGTAAAGGAGATTATAAGAAATAAGACACCTATTCGGTTCGGGAGAACCTACCCCCGGAAAAAAGGGCTGTACTCAACAAAGTATCCCCTAAACCAAAAAAGGTGTCTATAAACAATACATAAGATAAATATAACCTATTTGCACGCTAAATGTAAATAAAACAGGGGCTTGAAAAAATAAAAATTCAAGCCTCGGGCATCCTATTGCCTTTTTTACTAGTTTTAAAAATAATTAAAGCAATATAAGAGGATTAAATATTTTTAAATGGAGGCAACCAGATGGTTGCCTACTAACTGTAAATTTTTGGTTCGATAACTTTATGACATTG
>NZ_JBHSNQ010000089.1:0-547 GCF_042655065.1 Ureibacillus suwonensis | reverse complement strand
GTCGGGACTTATCGAGAACCCATATACCGTATTCATCGGTTTTTAATCCATGCTTGTTGGCGATACGACCTATTTTGTTGGCTGAAACGCCCAGAATTGCCCCTATTTGCCCTGCTGTGTAGGTTTTAGGTATTTCGGGTTTAGGAAGCATTGGAACGTCTGAAATAAGCTCTGTGGCGTTTCCTATGAGTATCTGAATCTGTTCCTTTGGGAGAATGTCTTTGAACTTGTCAGCTACATTTACGAGCAATCTCGCTTGTCTGGTCTTTGCATTACGAATACGAGCTTCTAATTCAAGTTTACGAGCTTCATCACCTTCAACCACCGTCAGTTTGGGGGTAGTTGGAGTGATTTGATAATCGCCCTTGCGAAGACCTTCCAGAACGTCATATACGAAGTCGAAGAACGCATCAGCTTTTGGTTGTCTGCTCCATCGGCAGATTTCATAGACACCTTTTGCAGTATAAAGAATAGTGTCGTAGGCTTTGCCATCAGTTGTCGTCAGTTTGGTGACAACTGAAAATTTATCTAAACGGTGCTTATAGCG
>NZ_JBHSNQ010000088.1:0-541 GCF_042655065.1 Ureibacillus suwonensis | reverse complement strand
GTCGGGACTTATCGAGAACCCATATACCGTATTCATCGGTTTTTAATCCATGCTTGTTGGCGATACGACCTATTTTGTTGGCTGAAACGCCCAGAATTGCCCCTATTTGCCCTGCTGTGTAGGTTTTTTCGGGTTTAGGAAGCATTGGAACGTCTGAAATAAGCTCTGTGGCGTTTCCTATGAGTATCTGAATCTGTTCCTTTGGGAGAATGTCTTTGAACTTGTCAGCTACATTTACGAGCAATCTCGTTTGTCTGGTCTTTGCATTACGAATACGAGCTTCTAATTCAAGTTTACGAGCTTCATCACCTTCAACCACCGTCAGTTTGGGGGCAGTTGGAGTGATTTGATAATCGCCCTTGCGAAGACCTTACAGAACGTCATATACGAAGTCGAAGAACGCATCAGCTTTTTGTTGTCTGCTCCATCGGCAGATTTCATAGACACCTTTTGCAGTATAAAGAATAGTGTCGTAGGCTTTGCCATCAGTTGTCGTCAGTTTGGTGACAACTGAAAATTTATCTAAACGGTGCTTATAGCG
>NZ_JBHSNQ010000087.1:0-536 GCF_042655065.1 Ureibacillus suwonensis | reverse complement strand
GCTCTTTCGATTGCTTTTGAATCGTGCGATTCAAAACGAAGAGACTTTGATACATGTTTCGGGTTTGCTCCGCGAAGGTCGGCATCCGATGAATCTCTTGCTCTTTCTTCGCCTCATAAGCAGGAATTTCACTCTCCGGCAACACCCCCCCTGTGTCCTTAAAGTATTGAACGGCATGATATTTTTCTTCAATCCGGAAGTCAGCTCTGGCATGAGGATACAAGACTCGGAACTCTTCTTCTGTTAGCCGTTTTTGCACTTCCAGTGCTAATTCGGCTTTCTTCAGAACCGCTTCGTATTTGGTTAACTCGTTTTCAAAGGATTTCTCCATTTCTTTGAGTTGCGCGATTTTTTCTTTCAGCTGCTCGTTAAATTTGCCAGGATAGAAACCATATTGAATGACTTGTTTTGGTTCTTGCTGATACACATGATACGCCTTATTGATGACATTCTTAAGCGCTCGCAGCTTCAGCTGCTGGCTGTCGATTTTTTTCTTCCAATTGCCTTCGGCCAGATCATGATACACACGTCTTGCT
>NZ_JBHSNQ010000086.1:0-513 GCF_042655065.1 Ureibacillus suwonensis | reverse complement strand
TCTTGATTTTAGCTGGCCTTCCGCATTTACAAACGCGGCTTCGGCTCAACCAGCATCGGCCGTTGAATCAACGTATCATCATGCGATATCAAATGGGGCCATTGACGAAAGAAGAAGTTGGTCAATATATAGAACAGCGAATGAAAATGGCGGGAGCGAAGATTCCGATTTTTACTCCAGCAGCGCTAGAGGCCATCGCTTTACAATCTCAAGGATGGCCAAGAGTGATCAATATCCTAGCCACGACTTGCCTCTTGTATGGATACCAAATGAAAAAAGAACAGATCGATGAAGAAATCGTTCGAATGGCGGCAGAGGAACATCATCTTTACTAAGCGATCGGAGCTCTTTGTACGGAGGGCTCCATTTTTTTCGAAGAGGGGCGGAAAAATCATCGAAAAACGACCGGAAAAATGTGCAAAGAACCTGGGGAAAATCGCAAAATCTAAAATAATCCGCAAAAAAATTGCACATTATTTCAGAAAACGAACCAAAATAATTTGAAAAAGTCAG
>NZ_JBHSNQ010000085.1:0-511 GCF_042655065.1 Ureibacillus suwonensis | reverse complement strand
AGTCTATTGGTCATAAAACGGACATCATCCATATCGGGCAGTGTTTCCCAAAAGGTATGACTGCATTGTTTGCATCTAAACCTTTTACGGTCAACTGTAATGCCAACACGCTTACTGTGCATGGTGGTGTCCATATAAAGCTGTTTCTTACGCCCGAATCTTTGAAAGTCGGGCGGACAACCCATAGGACAAGCAGGTGGAGACAGGATCGTCTCCACCAAGAAGTTGTAATTGTAATCATCTTCTTTCCAGTCCTTAATGTTATACAAATCTAAATTAAGCTCATTGTGCATGACTATCATTGCCCTTCTTGTTGTAATAGTTCTGTGATTTTACGTTTACCTTTCTCGTTGTATTGGAACGAGCTAACTTGCTTATCTGAATGTCGGGACTTATCGAGAACCCATATACCGTATTCATCGGTTTTTAATCCATGCTTGTTGGCGATACGACCTATTTTGTTGGCTGAAACGCCCAGAATTGCCCCTATTTGCCCTGCTGTGTAGGTTTT
>NZ_JBHSNQ010000084.1:0-509 GCF_042655065.1 Ureibacillus suwonensis | reverse complement strand
GGTAAATTGGTTGTCACAATGATGCTTTTGGTTTCATAACACATGGAAATAACTTGAAATAATAACTCTGCCCCCTGTTTATGCAATGGAATATAGCCCAATTCATCAAGAATCAAGAGATCCAACTTTTCGATTTGATTGAGAAATTTACCAAGGTCACCTTTTTCATTGGCCTCCAATAAAGCATTGACAATGGAGGCGGCCGTATAGAACTTCACTCTTTTTCCTTGTTTTTTCATCAAATTGAGGGCGATGAGAGTGGAAAGGAATGTTTTACCGGTTCCCACTCCGCCATAGAAGATAAGGTTTTCCTGATTTTTCGTAAACTCACCTTCTAAAATATAATCTTTTGTGATGCCTGGGGCTAGTTGAATCTCCCGCCAATCATAAGGTTTATTTGGAATTTTCGGCAATGTCGCCTGTTTTAGTAGTAAATTTATCCTTCTCTCATCTCGATGCTGCACTTCTCGTTCAAACAGCTTCAGTAAAAATTCCTCATTTGTTTCCGC
>NZ_JBHSNQ010000083.1:0-504 GCF_042655065.1 Ureibacillus suwonensis | reverse complement strand
GCCCATGGGAGGCGGTTTTTCCCGACCGTGACGGTCGTCGAATCCACCACCCGAAGCGGTTTGGGAAACCGAAGCGAACGGCGGGTTTGGCGGTTGCACTTGGAAATGATCAACGCCAACAAGCGTTTCATGATGTCATAGGGAACTTCTTTCGCTTTCTTGGATACAGTTGAATAATGGAATCGCGGCAATCCATACAGAGGCCCCACATCGGCTCCGTGGCGAAAGCTTTTCCATTGATGCATGGCGGCCAGCAGGAAGAAGTGAATCAACTCGCGCAACGTAAAGGTTCGAGACGAATCACGATACCCAACCGCTTCGGCAATCAGTTGAATCTCTTCATCCGAAAGTGTGAGTAAAATATTTGTGGGTGACATTCCGAAATGATCCCCGACGAGGGTTGCGAACTTTTGTTCGCGACGCTCGTCGGGGCCACCAAGCGAAGCGCGGTAGAAAAAAGCAAATGTCATGCAAAAAGGACTCTCTCCCTGCTATGATGGTGAT
>NZ_JBHSNQ010000082.1:0-124002 GCF_042655065.1 Ureibacillus suwonensis | reverse complement strand
AAATACACGGCCAACAAAGATCAACTAACCAAAAATAATGGGGATAAATGGAAAAAGGAGAATTTGAGTTGGCTCAAATTCTCCTTTTTCCTATCTAGAAGCTAGTTTTGTCCCAGCTTCTTTTTTTTTTTTGACAGTGCATATCATCCAAAGAAAACGGCCCAAAGGCATGCTTTAGGCCGCAAAAAAAGGAAAAGAAGCCGGTAAAAGGAAGTCATGGCGGAAATTGAAAGGAAAGAGGGTTATAAGAATCAATAATAGTGATATCCACTGTAGTTTGAGCCTACAATGATGAGTAAGATAAAGAGAACCACCAGTAAAACGAAGTCATTTTTGCCTCCGAAGAATCCGGAATCATATTTTGACATAAAATTCACCCCCTCTTTTCGTATTTAATGTATGGCAAGTTGTTGGGGGTGTATGGTACAAAAGCGGAATTGCGGAGAGCACAGACAAAATTTCATGCTGGTTTTTTTGCAATGGCAGTTCAAATGGAAGAATAAACTTCATACAATAAAATAAATTGTTTTCGTTTGATTTTGTAAACGCTTACGTTTCTCAGGTTTATTCCGATTCGAAGGCAGGTGGAATGATTGAAAGAGGAAAAGCTTATTCACTTTCAACAATACAAATATGCCAAATTGATCGACGAACTGCGTGAATATCCGGACAGCATTGAATATATCCTTGTGCATGATTATGAAAACCGATTCGACTTCCAGCGTACGGAATGCGTCCAAATGGGGGACTGTTTTGCGCAGCTGATCAAAGTGGGGAAGTCTTACCAACTCGTTTCGTTGATATTTTTTAAAAGTGATTGGACAGTGAAGCAAATTTTGAAATTTCTATCAAGCCATCGAATTGAAATTTTCCAACGGGCATCTGGGCCCCTGTATATTCAGAATGCACATAAAATCATTGACAGCAAATTGTTTAGAGGACGTCCCCTCGTTTTATTTCAAATCGGGAAAAAGAGCATTGTTGTTGAACCGAATCTTTTACAAGAAGTGACAGAATTTTATGAGCAATATAATAAAATCAGTCATACCGGATTAGCGGAGAAAATGCTTAAAGATTTCAGTTTTGACTGAATCTTTTTTTGTTGGCCAGCAAATATGGGGGATGCGGAAAATAGATGAAATCTCTATAATCGATGGCAGTTTTTTGATAAAATGGGTTTAAGCGAAGGAGTGAATAAACGTGGGAATTTATAAAAAAATTGCTGTAGCAGTGGACTTTTCGGAAGGCTCAAAAAAAGCGCTGAAAAAAGCGGTTGAGTTGGCCAAGAAATTTCAATCCACTTTATTGATTGTCCATGTTGTAGATACAAAATCCTTTGGTTCCGTTGCAGCTTATGATTTAAAATATGCTGCCGAAATGAAAGAAAAGGCTAAGGCAGAACTGGAAAAATGGAAAGAAAAAGCGGAAAAAGAAGGGCTTGAAAAAGTGGAAACATTGGTGGAAGAAGGGGCGGCAAAAACGATTTTAACAAATCTTGATGTGGATTTGATGGTCTGCGGCGCCACAGGGCTGAATAAAATCGAAAAATGGATGCTTGGTTCAGTGGCTGAGCGCATCGTCCGACATTCAAAATGCGATGTATTTGTGGTTCGTTAACGGCGGGAAAAATGGAGGAATTTTCGAAAATCCTTTCATATCCGGAATGAATCAGGCATATATATAATTATATTGGTTTGATTGCGTAAAAAGGGGAGAAATAATGCTGAACAAGCCGTTTGAACAGTTTGAAGTGGGGGAAACGTGGACATCGCGCGGCCGTACAATCACGGAGAGCGATATTGTGAATTTCTCCGGAGTCAGCGGAGATTTTTTTCCGTTACATACAGATTCGGAATATGCCAAAAATACGATTTTCAAACAGCGGATCGCCCATGGGCTGCTTGTGCTGTCGATTGGGACTGGCCTTTTGGAAATGAGCCCGAAAGCGGTCGTCGCCTTTTATGGAATCGAAAAGCTGAGATTTTTAAAACCGACCTTTATAGGAGACACGATCCATCTGGAATTGAAAGTGACGGACTTGAAAGATAAGGGGAACGGTACGGGCGTAGTCACGTTCCAGCAGGAAATCATCAAACAGACGGGCGAAACGGTCGTTACTGCTGAATACAAGTTTTTGATCAATAAAAAAGAACGCTATCACGTTTGATGGGCGTTCTTTTTTTACGGCATTCATATGGGAATTTTCAGATGATCAAGTATCGCAAAATATTGGAGAACTGATTAAATTTCATGAAATTTTGTAACAATGTGGATATACGCATTTTTTTCAAAAGAGAGGGATGGACTCAATGGAATTTTGGTCGGAAGTGTTGGAGCGGATCCGCTGGAAAATTCCCAAAGCAAGTTACGATCTGTATTTCGCCAAAACGGAGGGGGAATGGAATGGCGAGGTGCTATGTATTTTTACAGAGAACCAGTTCTCTAAAGACGGTTTGAATCATCGTTATAAAAATATCATTTCATTGACGGTGGAAGAAATGACCGGCAAAAAAGCGCAAATCCGGATCGTGAACAAGAATGCCGGTGAGGAACAATTGCCGAATGAGAATTCAAACGCGCCATTCGAAGAAATCAAATCCTTCATCCTCCAACAAAATAGAATGATTAATAGATTGCAAAAAAGGGTCAGGGAACTGGAAAAGAAAGTGGTGTATTTGGAAGGGGAACGAATCATCAGGTAACTTTTATTAAATGTTGAAGGGGTGAAACTTGACAATGTTTCATCCCTTTCAATATGTTCTAATAAGGAAATAAATTTAGCCCATCACCAAAGAAAAAAGGTTCAAAAAATTAGAATTAATTTACTATAATAATTGTTGGATTTTTGGTTGAATTATTCCATAAATGGGGATTATATAAATAAAAGGAATTTTTGAATCGGGATCTTAGAAAATGGGTGAACAGCCAAACATATCTGCATTATCCATGGAGTGAAAAAGGTGAAAAACAAGAAATCTTCCTACGCGACTTTCCAAAATGTGATCGTTTTCCCCGGAACGGTGGAACGGCTCTTTTCAGAGGCGTTAAAATACATGAAAACCAATCAGTTTGAAAAGGCAAACCGATATTTTGAAGAAGCCCTCCAATATACTGAAGGCGACGAGCATTTGCTGAGCATATACGCATATTCTTTATATGAATCCAAATCCTATGAAAAGGCAAAGGAAGTCTGTGAAAAGCTGCTTAATCTCGGCCCGGCAATGTATTTCGAAATTATGGAATTGTATTTGACGGTTTGCATGCAATTAAAAGAATATAAAAAAGTAGAAAGAATCATTTCCTCATTGTTTGATGAAGGCGCAATACCCCAGGAAAAAATGGAACAGTTTAAAAGATTGAAAGAATTGAATGCCAATATCAGTGAGAGAATGGAAAAGCAAGATGACCACCCGGCGGCGGTCAAACAGTATGAGCCTGAAATGTTTGAATTGGATGCTTTTTTATCGCTGGAACCAAACGAACAAGTGAAAAAGTTGAATGAATTGGCCTTGATCAATATTCGCCCGATTCTGCCGCAGCTAAAAAGAATCGTGGAGCATGACCGCATCCATCCCTTTGTGAAAAGCCTTATTCTTATATTAATGAATGAACAGGCGGTTGACATGGAAATAAAAATCGGGAAATTTGATAGGATAATTGTGGTAAATCCATCGAAAATTGGGTTGCCAACTGAGTTGCCACAATATAAAATGATTTCAAATATAGTGAATGATCAACTGCAGCAAGAACCCTCGATTTTAGAAATGGTTGAATATTTAATTGCAAAACATTCAATAGTAACGTATCCTTTTGAGTGGTTGGATTTTCAACCGCAGGATGTGGCGCAATGTTATATTGATTTTGTACATCAAATGTTTGGCCAACAAAGAGGGGCAAATCAAGAAATTTTTCATTTCATACAAGAATTAGAAATGTTATCAGAACTACAATAAACATGAAAAATGTTGAAACTCGGGCTACTTATGATATACTAAAATGGTTGTCAAAGTCGTATAAACAAATGTTAAAAATTTTGTAATTTATTTTTGGAGGTATTAATATATGTCTGCAAAATGGGAAAAGAAAGATGGAAACACTGGAGTATTAACAATTGAAGTTCCTGCTGAGAAAGTGAATAAAGCACTCGATCAAGCATTCCAAAAAATCGTAAAACAAATCAACGTGCCTGGATTCCGTAAAGGAAAAGTTCCACGCAATATCTTTGAAAAACGTTTTGGTGTGGAAGCATTATACCAAGATGCATTGGAAATTTTAGTTCCTGAAGAATACTCAAAAGCTGTCGATGAAACTGGCATCTTCCCAGTAGATTATCCTGAAATCGGTGAACTTGACGGTTTTGAAAAAGATAAAGATTTTACATTTACTGCGAAAGTGACAGTAAAACCTGAACCAAAACTTGGAGAATACAAAGGGTTGGAAGTGAAAAAATTAAGCACAGAAGTAACGGATGAAGAAGTGGAAGAACAAATCCAAAACTTATTGAACAGAAAAGCTGAATTCGAAATCAAAGAGGATGAACCAATCGTTGAAGGCGATATCGCTGTAATCGACTTCGAAGGATTCATCGGCGACGAAGCTTTTGAAGGTGGAAAAGGAGAAGATTATTCTCTTGAAATCGGATCCGGCCAATTCATCCCTGGTTTTGAAGATCAATTAGTTGGCGTAAAAGCTGGCGAAACAAAAGATGTTCAAGTGACTTTCCCTGAAGAATACCATGCTGAAGAACTTGCTGGTAAAGATGCAACTTTCAAAGTGACTGTGAAAGAAGTAAAAACAAAAGTGCTTCCTGAGTTGAATGATGAATTCGCAAAAGAAGCTGATCCGGAAGTTGAATCAGTTGACGAGTTGCGTAACAAAATCAAAGAAAGATTGGCTGAACAAAAGAAAAACGAAGCTGAAAGCACACTTCGCGACGAATTGGTAGAAAAAGCGGCTGAAAATGCTGAAATGGATATCCCTGAAGCAATGATCCATAATGAAATTCATCGCATGATCGACGAGTTTGCTCAACGTCTTCAAATGCAAGGCATGTCCCTTGACCTTTATTATCAATTCTCTGGCCAAACGGAAAAAGACTTGCATGAGCAATTCAAAGAAGATGCGGAAACTCGCGTGCGCATTTCATTAACATTGGAAGCAATCGCTAAAGCTGAAAACATCGAAGTGACTCAAGAAGATATCGATAAAGAACTTGAAAAAATGGCTGAACAATTCAAAATGGACAAAGAACAAATCATTACAGCTTTAGGCGGTTCAACTGAAATTTTAGAGAACGATATCCGCACACAAAAAACAGTTGAATTTTTAGTTGAGAATGCCAAAATTACTGAATAATTTTCCGTTTTCCTTTAAAATGGATAGTGAGGATAACTGAATAATTTCACTGACAAGGTACGGCATATACTACCGTGCCTTGTTTTATACCAGCAAGAAATTTTTACATACTGACAGATATAAACCGACAGCATCTAGTACTTCTTATTTGCTAAAGCGTTTAATATCTTGTATGATTGTTGCTTGAATAGGGGTGAAACAAATTGTTTAAATTTAATGATGAAAAAGGCAATTTAAAGTGTTCTTTTTGTGGGAAACCACAGGAACAAGTGCGCAAATTGGTAGCTGGACCCGGAGTTTACATTTGTGATGAATGTATCGAACTTTGTTCCGAAATCGTTGTTGAGGAATTAGGTGCAGAAGAGGAAATCGATTTTCAGGATGTTCCAAAACCGAAAGAAATTTTAAACATTCTGGACGAATATGTGATTGGACAAGAACGTGCGAAAAAAGCTCTTGCCGTTGCTGTATATAACCATTACAAACGAATTAATTCAAACAGTAAAATAGATGATGTGGAATTGTCAAAATCCAATATTATTTTGATTGGGCCGACTGGTAGCGGGAAAACATTGCTCGCTCAGACACTTGCGAGAATTTTAAATGTGCCTTTTGCGATTGCGGATGCCACTTCTTTGACAGAAGCCGGTTACGTTGGCGAAGACGTGGAAAACATTTTGCTGAAACTGATCCAAGCTGCTGATTATGACATTGAAAGAGCCGAAAAAGGGATTATTTATATAGATGAAATTGATAAAATCGCCCGCAAATCCGAAAATCCTTCCATTACACGTGATGTATCAGGTGAAGGAGTACAGCAAGCATTGTTAAAAATTCTTGAAGGTACAGTGGCCAGCGTCCCTCCACAAGGCGGCCGTAAACATCCCCATCAGGAATTTTTGCAAATTGATACAACCAATATTTTATTTATTGTTGGTGGCGCCTTCGATGGAATCGAAAATATTATCAAACGCCGTTTAGGCCAAAAAGTCATCGGCTTTGGTTCTGATGCGAAAAATAAAAATGTGGAAAGCGATTCTCTGCTTTCACAATTAATTCCGGAAGATTTATTGAAATTCGGGTTAATTCCGGAGTTTATTGGCCGTTTGCCTGTCATTGCGACACTGGAGCAATTGAATGAGGATGCTTTAGTCCGCATTTTAAATGAACCGAAAAATGCATTGGTGAAACAATATCAAAAAATGCTTGAATTGGATAATGTGGAATTGGAATTTGAAGAAGAAGCGCTTCGGGCGATCGCGAAAGAAGCCATTGAACGCAAAACAGGCGCCCGCGGACTCCGTTCCATCATTGAAAATGTCATGCTTGATATGATGTACGAATTGCCATCCCGTGAAGATATTGCAAAATGCATTATCACAAAAGAAGCGATTACAGATAAAGCACAGCCAAAATTAATTTTAAAAGATGGAACAGAATTGAAGGATTTGAAGGACAATAAAAAAACTTCCGCATAACTTGGAAGCAAGGAACTGAAATAAGGAATCCATAAAGAGCTGACTGCGAATTTGCTTATGCATTTCTCGTTAGTCAGCTCTTTATAACGAAAATACAGATTACATTTTTTTACAATTGTTCTTCCGTGTAAAAATATTTCTGAAAAGCATTGGCAATAATCCTTTTATAGGAATAATAATTAGTGAAAAAGACAATAGTAAATGCTGTTATGAAATCGACCTTATTTGAAATTGCTATGTAAATCCAAGTGAAAACTCCTTATTTTTTCACATACTAAATGTGCAAAGGCGGGTGCATTCTTAGTATCAAAATGGAGGTGAGGATCCCGCATGACTGAAATAAAGAAAAATGTTCCGCTGCTTCCTTTGCGTGGACTGCTCGTTTTTCCTACAACGGTATTACATATTGATGTTGGAAGAAAACGTTCCGTCGCAGCTTTAGAACATGCAATGATGAATGACAGCCGGATTTTTTTAACCGCCCAAAAGGATTTGCGGGTGGAACTGCCTGAAAAAGAAGATTTATATATGGTTGGGACTTATGTCTCCGTCAAACAAATGTTGAAGTTGCCAAACGGTACTTTGCGCATTTTGGTGGAAGGAATATGCCGCGGAAAAATCATCAATTATCAAGAAAATGACGACTTCACGACGGTGGATATTGAATTGCACGAAGATTCAAAAGAAAAAGACGTTGAGACTGAAGCTTTAATGCGCACGGTGATGAATTACTTTGAAAAGTATGCGAAAGCTTCCAATAAAATTACGGCGGAAACAATCCAAGCTGTCATGGACATCGAAGAGCCGGGAAGACTTGCCGATATTATCGCTTCCCATCTGCCGTTCAAAATTGCGGAAAAACAAGAAGTATTGAGCATGTTCAATGTCAAAAAGCGGTTGGATCATCTAATGATCCGGTTGCATGATGAACAGGAAGTATTGGATTTAGAAAAGAAAATCAATTCAAAAGTAAAACAGGCGATGGAACGTACGCAAAAGGAATATTATTTGCGTGAGCAGATGAAAGCGATTCAGGCGGAACTTGGAGACCGGGAAGGAAAGACCGGCGAAATTGCGGATCTCAAAAAACGGATTGAAGAGGCCGGAATGCCTGAATCCACGCAAAAGGCGGCACTGAAAGAACTTGACCGCTATGAAAAATTGCCTGCAGCCAGCGCAGAGAGCGGCGTGATCAGAAACTATATCGAGTGGCTTGTCACAATTCCATGGAAAGAAAAAACGGAAGACCGGCTCGATATTAAACTGGCCGAGGAAATTCTGAACCGCGATCATGATGGACTGGAAAAGGTAAAAGAGCGCATTTTGGAATACTTATCCGTCCGTCAATTGAAAAATTCCATTCGTGGCCCGATCCTTTGCTTGGTCGGCCCTCCTGGGGTAGGGAAAACATCCCTTGCCCGATCCATTGCGGAAAGCCTTAACCGCAAATTTGTCCGGGTTTCCCTTGGGGGCGTCCGAGACGAGTCGGAAATTCGCGGACATCGGCGCACATATGTAGGGGCAATGCCGGGACGGATCATCCAAGGCATGAAAAAAGCTGGCACAATCAATCCGGTATTTTTATTGGATGAAATCGATAAAATGTCCAATGACTTCAAAGGGGATCCTTCTGCGGCGATGCTTGAAGTATTGGACCCTGAACAAAACCATACGTTCAGCGATCATTACATCGAAGAGCCGTATGATTTGTCACAAGTTATGTTTATTGCCACAGCCAATGATTTGAGCACGATCCCGGGACCGTTGTTGGACCGGATGGAAGTGATCTCCATTGCCGGATATACGGAAATGGAAAAATTGAATATTGCAAAAAATCATCTCATTCCAAAACAGTTGGAAGAAAACGGCTTGAAAAAATCTCAAATTGTATTTAAAGAAGAAGCCATCGTTGATTTGATCCGCTACTACACTCGGGAAGCGGGGGTACGCGGCCTTCAACGCCAAATAGCAGCCGTTTGCCGCAAAGTTGCAAAAGTGATTGTTTCCGGCGAACGCAAAAGGGTGACTGTCAATTCGAAATCCTTGGTTGAAATGCTCGGCAAACATAAATATCGTTACGGCCAAGCGGAATTGGAGGACCAAGTAGGTGTAGCTACCGGATTGGCATACACAACCGTTGGCGGCGATACGCTTCAAATTGAAGTATCGTTGACACCGGGCAAAGGAAAACTTTTACTTACAGGTAAATTGGGAGATGTAATGAAAGAATCTGCCCAAACGGCACTTTCATATGTCCGTTCCTTATCCGATCGACTCAACTTGGATGCGGATTATTTTGAACAGCACGATATTCATATCCACGTGCCTGAAGGGGCGGTACCAAAAGATGGACCATCCGCGGGGATTACCATTGCCACGGCTCTTGTGTCTGCCATTTCCAATAAACCGATCAGAAAAGAAGTCGGCATGACCGGAGAAATAACATTGAGAGGGCGAGTTCTCCCGATTGGGGGGTTAAAGGAAAAATCCTTGGGTGCTCACCGTGCGGGACTAAAAACTATCATCATTCCTCAGGACAATGAGCGGGATATTGATGATATTCCTGAAACGGTTCGCGGAGAGTTGACCTTTAAACCTGTTAAAACAGCGGAAGAAGTGTTGAATATCGCCCTTGTTGGAGGGTTTTAAATGAAAATCAGTCAAGTGGAAATGGTGATCAGTGCCGTAAAGCCGGAGCAGTACCCTGATGATGGTCTCCCCGAGTTTGCTTTGGCCGGCCGATCAAATGTAGGGAAATCATCTTTCATCAACAAAATGCTCAACCGAAAATCTTTGGCCCGTACGTCATCAAAGCCTGGGAAAACACAAACACTGAACTTTTATAAAATCAACAATGAGCTGTTTTTCGTGGATGTTCCAGGCTACGGCTACGCCAAAGTTTCCAAAAAAGAGCGCGAGGCCTGGGGCAAAATGATCGAACGATATTTGACCGGCCGCAGCGTTTTGAAAGCGGTCGTATTGATTGTGGATTTGCGGCATCCGCCTACCGGAGACGACCGCATGATGTATGACTTTTTAAAGTACTACAATATTCCAACCATCGTCGTTGCAACAAAAGCGGATAAAATTCCAAAAGGCAAGTGGGATAAACATAAAAAAGTTGTTAGAGAGACGCTGGAAATGGATAAAGAAGAACCTCTCATCCTGTTCTCAGCGGAAACTGGGGTAGGAGTGGAAGAAACATGGGCTGTAATTCAAAAGTTCATGTGATTCCATACATAGTTCACAACAGAGCAAGTTGGAAAACGTTATATTTTCCAAATTGCTCTTTATTTATGTATTCAAAAGTGTAAATTGTCGAAATTTGATGAATACTAACCCTGAAGTTTATTATCATTGAAAATGGGCCTGAATTTTGTTATTCTTACATTAGAATAATTTTAAATTAAAAATATTTTTCATAACTTTTTCACAATTTGCGTTTGGATAGCGCTTTCTTTGTGATAGAATTAAAGTTATGAAATAGTTCGTGAGAGGTGTTAAGTTCATGCACACACTTGTTGTCGGCTTGAATTATCGAACTGCGCCAGTCGAAATTCGCGAAAAATTGTCGTTCATTGAAAGTGAATTAGCACAAGCGATGGCTGCGTTGAAAAAAGAAAAGAGCATACTTGAAGATGTGATCGTATCAACTTGTAACAGAACGGAAATATATGCGGTCGTTGATCAGTTGCATACAGGCCGTTATTATATAAAACGTTTTTTATCAAACTGGTTCAACATCCCGATTGAAGAGTTCGAACAATATTTATATATACGTGAAAGCGAAGAGTCTTTGGAACATCTTTTCCGCGTAACTGCAGGAATCGATTCGATGATTCTTGGCGAAACGCAAATTTTGGGACAAGTGAAGAAAAGTTTTCTTGAGGCGCAAGAAATCGGTGCAACGGGAACGATTTTTAACCGATTGTTCAAACAAGCCATCACCTTTGCGAAAAAAGCGCATAAAGAAACGACAATCAACGAAAATGCCGTTTCTGTTTCATATGCTGCTGTCGAACTTGCCAAGAAAATCTTTGGTTCATTGAAACATAAGCACGTAACGATTTTAGGTGCCGGAAAAATGGGCGAGCTGGCAATGGAAAATCTTTATGGGAACGGTGTAGGTAAAGTAACGGTATTGAATCGCACCTTTGAAAAAGCGGTGTCGCTAGCGGAAAAATTCCATGGACAAGCAAAATCGATCAAGGAATTGCAATGCACTTTACTGGATACGGACATTTTAATCAGTTCAACAGGTTCGCCGCATTATGTCATCGACTATGAATTGATGCAATTTGTGGAGTCTTTGCGTAAAGGGAAACCGTTATTTTTGGTTGATATCGCTGTTCCAAGGGATATCGATCCGAAAGTCGGCGATTTGCCAAATGTGTTCTTATACGATATCGATGACTTGCAGGGAATTGTGGAAGCAAACCTGGCAGAACGAAAACAAGCCGCCCAACAAATCGAAAGAATGATTGAACAGGAGATTGACGAATTTAAAGACTGGATCGCAACGCTGGGTGTAGTGCCGATTATCGCGGCATTGCGCAAAAAAGCGGATATGATCCAGCAAGAAACGATGAAAAGCATCGAAAATAAAATGCCAAATTTAACAGAACGGGAACGTAAAATTTTAAATAAGCATACGAAATCCATCATCAATCAATTGTTAAAGGAACCAATCCTTCAGGCGAAGGAAATTGCCAACTCACCAAAAGCAAACCAAAATCTTCAATTGTATCAACAAATTTTTGGAATCGAAGAACTTGTTCAAGAAGAAGTTCGCAATCAACAATTGAAGGCAGCCGCAGAAAAGGAACCTGTTCAAGATATTCAAAATCAACCAAAATTATCATTTTAAGCAAGAAATTTAAGGCGTTTTCGTATCTATGTGGTAAACTATTGATACGGAAACGCTTTTAGTTTGGAGATTAAGACGTATTGGATGGAGAAGGGTTTCGTATGACTGAAGTGATGTCCAACCTTTATCAAATGATGGTTGTCCTTTATGCAATCAGTATTATGTTGTATTTTACAGATTATTTTTATAAAAAGGATTTCATCCGTCGTTCCGCTTTTTGGCTGATTTCCATTGTATGGGTGATGCAGACGGCCTTTATTATAATAAATATTTTTGAAACGAAACGTTTCCCGATTCTGTCCCTTTCTGAAGGAATATATTTTTACGCCTGGCTGCTTGTAACCTTGTCGATTTTTTTGCATTGCATTGCAAGAGTCGATTTGCCGGTGTTTTTCGTCAATATCCTCGGATTTGTTTTTATGACCATCCGGTTATTTGCGCCAAATAATTTGAACCCTGTATTAAAAACATTAGAATCAGAAATGCTGTTTATACATATAAGTTTTGCCATATTTGCCTATGCAGCATTTTCCATTTCTTTTGTTTTTTCAATATTATATTTAGTTCTTTATCGTTTATTGAAAAAGAAGAAATATACCAAGATTTGGTCCCGGCTGCCTTCTTTGACCCAAATGACCCAATGGATGAACTACTCCATCATCATCGGCATCCCAATCTTGGTCATCAGTATATTGCTCGGGTTGGAATCTGCATTTATGAAGGTGGATTCTGTTTCGATTTTTGATGCAAAAATTGTCGGTTCTTTCGTTATTCTTATCATCTATGTCGTTGTGCTGCTGTTAAAGCAGAGGGGAAAAATAACCGGCACTTCTTTTGCATGGATTCAAATATATGCTTATTTTGTTGTATTAATCAATTTCTTTTTAGGAAGCAAATTATCACATTTCCACTTATGGTATTAGCAGAAAGGTAGGTCCATCATGAGAAAAATTATTGTAGGTTCTCGAAAAAGCAAATTGGCACTGACACAAACTAACTGGTTCATCAACGAATGCAAAAAAGCCGGAATGCCGTTCGAATTTGAAGTCAAAGAAATCGTGACAAAAGGTGATAAAATTTTGGATGTGCAGTTGTCGAAAGTCGGCGGGAAGGGATTATTTGTCAAGGAGATCGAAAAGGCGCTCCTTGAGAAAGAAATCGATTTTGCCGTGCATTCGATGAAAGATATGCCGGCAGTATTGCCTGACGGATTGACGGTTGGCTGCATACCGCTAAGGGAAGACCCTCGGGATGCACTGATTTCAAAAAATCATGTGAAATTTAAAGATTTGCCGGAAGGTGCCGTTGTTGGAACAAGTTCATTACGGCGCAGTGCACAGCTTTTACAGGTGCGTCCGGACCTTGAAATCAAATGGATTCGCGGAAACATCGATACCCGCTTGAGAAAACTTGAAACGGAAGATTTTGATGCCATCATTCTTGCCGCGGCAGGTTTGAACCGCATGGGTTGGTCAAAGGATGTGGTAACGGAATATCTGGACACAACCATTTGTCTTCCTGCTGTCGCTCAGGGGGCACTGGGCATCGAGTGCCGTGAAGATGACGAAGAACTTTTGACGGAACTTGCAAAATTAACGGATGAAAATACGAAAAAAGCGGTGATTGCCGAGCGCGCCTTTTTAGCGGCGATGGATGGCGGCTGTCAAGTGCCGATTGCCGGTTATGCGACGGTGGATGGGGAAGAAGTGAAGATGACCGGTTTAGTTGCTTCTCCAGATGGTTCCATTTGTTATAAAGAAACAGTGAAAGGACAAAATCCTGAAGAAGTTGGCAAAAAACTTGCCCAAATTTTAACAGAGCAAGGTGCCTATGATTTAATTGAAAAGGTGAAAGCGGAAAATGCATAAGCCGTTGGAAGGAAAGACAATCTTATTAACCGGTTCCAAAAAAACACAATCGATTGTTGACACGATTGTCCAACAGGGCGGGGAAGCGGTCGTTTGTCCGCTCATTAGAACTGTGGAAGTGACGGAAGCGGATGATTATGAACGATTGGCTTCCTGCAAGCATTATGATTGGCTTATTTTTACCAGCCAAAATGGAGTCGAGTTTTTTTGGAAAAAAATAGAGCGGCATCAATTCAATTTGTCGCAGCTTTCCGGTAAAATTGCAGCTGTAGGCGAAAAGACCGCCGCGTTGCTGGAGCGATATGGATTCACAGTCCATTTCATGCCCTCCATCTTCAGCGCTGACACCTTTGTAAAAGAATTTCCTTCCGTCAGTGGCGAATCCCCCAAATGTCTATTTATTCGGGGGGGATTGGCAAAGGATACATTAAAAAAAGGGCTGCCTTTTCCGATTGATGAATGGACGGTTTATACTACCGTTGAAAACAAGGAATCCATTGACAAAATCGTAGAAACGGTCCGAAACAGCAGACAGCCGATCCTCATTTTCGCCAGCCCATCGGCGGTGGATTGTTTCCATAAATATGCAGTGCCTGAAATCGGCTGGAACCAGGCAAAAATTGCTTGCATTGGTCATATAACAAAAGGCGCCGTTGAAAAATATGGTGCCCACGTTACATATTTTCCACAAAAATATACAATGCAGTCTGTCATAGAAGCGATTGCAAAAGGAGAGGAAATGTAATGTCAGAATTAGAATTCAGAAGACATCGTAGACTACGCTCAAATGCGACCATTCGTTCAATGGTAAGGGAGAACCATTTGCATAAGGAAGATTTAATTTACCCGATTTTTGTCATTGAAGGGGAAAACATCAAAAATCCTGTAAAATCCATGCCGGGTGTTTATCAACTTTCATTGGACAATTTGGATGCCGAAATTGACGAAGTGGTATCCCTTGGAATTCCTGCGGTGATTTTATTCGGAATTCCTGCCGAAAAAGATGCTGTAGGAACTGGAGCTTTCCATAATCATGGCATCGTGCAGAAAGCGACAAAACAAATCAAAGAACGTTATCCTGAACTGATGGTCATTGCGGATACATGTCTATGTGAATTTACGGATCATGGCCATTGCGGTCTAGTGGAAGGAGACAAAATTTTGAATGATCCTTCCCTTGATGTATTGGCCCGTACAGCGGTTTCCCAAGCAAAAGCGGGTGCGGATATCATCGCCCCTTCCAATATGATGGACGGATTTGTTGCGGCTATCCGCAAAGCTTTGGATGAAGCGGGATTCCAGGACGTGCCGATCATGTCCTATGCCGTAAAATACGCTTCCAGCTATTACGGTCCGTTTCGTGATGCGGCGGAAGGAGCGCCAAAATTCGGCGACCGAAAAACGTATCAAATGGATCCGGCCAACCGTTTGGAAGCGTTCCGTGAAGCGGAATCCGACATTGAAGAAGGAGCCGATTTCTTAATTGTGAAACCTGCCCTTGCGTATATGGATATTATTCGCGATGTGAAAAACCGTTATCCGGTTCCGGTGGTGGCTTACAATGTTTCCGGAGAATATTCAATGGTAAAAGCGGCGGCTTTGAACGGCTGGATTGACGAAAAATCCGTTGTATTGGAAACATTGGTGGGAATGAAGCGTGCCGGTGCGGATTTAATCATCACTTATCATGCAAAAGATGTAGCTCGTTGGTTGGAGGAGAAATAATATGCGTACGTATGAAAAATCAATCAAAGCATTTAAAGAAGCTGTCAATTTAATGCCAGGCGGGGTGAACAGCCCTGTACGAGCTTTTAAAT
This sequence comes from Ureibacillus suwonensis, assembly GCF_042655065.1. NCBI lineage: Bacteria > Bacillati > Bacillota > Bacilli > Caryophanales > Caryophanaceae > Ureibacillus > Ureibacillus suwonensis. The sequence goes on along the minus strand of NZ_JBHSNQ010000082.1, from coordinate 108,617 downwards.
CCGTCAATGGAGATCCGGTATTTATCGAATCCGGAGAAGGCGCCATTATCCGCGACATTGACGGCAATGAATATATCGACTATGTACTTAGCTGGGGTCCGTTGATTTTGGGACACTCCCATCCGGATGTGGTGAAAGCTATTCAGGAGCAAGCGGCAAAAGGTACTTCATTCGGTGCTCCAACTTTACTTGAAAATAAGCTTGCCGAAATTGTCATAGAGCGGGTTCCTTCCGTGGAGATGGTGCGCTTCGTTTCATCCGGTACGGAAGCGACGATGGCTGCGCTCCGTCTTGCCCGCGGCTACACTGGACGGGATATTATCATGAAATTTGAAGGTTCTTACCATGGCCATGGGGACTCTTTATTGATCAAAGCCGGTTCTGGTGTTGCAACGCTCGGCTTGCCAGACAGCCCAGGGGTACCGGCGGATGTGGCAAAAAATACGACAACTGCTCCTTATAACGATTTGGAAGCTGTAAAAGCGACATTTGAAAAATTGGGCGACCAAATTGCGGCGGTGATTGTGGAGCCAGTTGCCGGAAACATGGGGGTTGTTCCGCCAAAACCAGGTTTCTTGGAAGGATTGCGTGAAATTACGAAACAATATGGCGCGCTTCTTATCTTTGATGAAGTGATGACAGGATTCCGAGTGGATTATCATTGTGCCCAAGGCTATTATGGCATTGAACCGGATTTGACATGCTTAGGTAAAGTGGTTGGCGGAGGACTACCTGTTGGCGCTTATGCAGGAAAACGGGAAATCATGGAAAAAGTGGCGCCAAGCGGACCGGTCTATCAAGCTGGTACATTATCCGGAAACCCATTGGCGATGACTGCGGGGATTGAAACCTTATCCCGTTTAACTCCTGAGAGTTACGAATATTTTAAAAAGCTGGGAGACATGCTGGAAGAAGGAATCCGTGAAGCGGCAACAAAATACAACATCCCGCATACAGTGAACCGTGCAGGCAGCATGATCGGTTTATTCTTAACAAATGAGGATGTCGTTGATTTTAGATCCGCCCAAACATCCGATTTGGAACTGTTTGCAGAATATCATCGTCTCATGCTTGAAGAAGGGGTTTACTTGCCGCCTTCCCAATTTGAAGGATTGTTTATTTCCACTGCCCATACAGAAGAACATATCGCGAAAACCATTGATGCATTCCATAAAGTGTTTGCCAAATTGGCCCGCTGATGATCAGAGTGTCTTTTCCTTTAATGAAGGGAAAGACGCTCTTTTTTTGTCAAAATTTTTGAAATGCCATTTATCATACTTCGATTTTTCGGGCATAGAGTAGTACGGGAGGGAAACACATGGCAAAAATTAATTGGGAAATGATGACGCAGTTTATCTTTTCAAAAGAATACGGGATTGTCGAAGAAGTTATATCGGTCCAAGTCATCCCCCGTTGGCAACAGGAAGAGACGGAAGATTCCATTCGTTTGACGGGCATTTATCATATCAAGTCGACGGTGAGATTCAATCCTGCGATCAAACCGAATTTCAGCGAAGGTACATTGATCGAATATATTGATTTGCAAGGCGATGAAGGATACTTTGAATATTCATTGCCTTTAGAAGTGGATTTGCCAAAGGAGAAAGTTGCGCAAACTTCTCAGCCGGAATTGCATGTTGAGGATATATCCTTTTTTGTATACGATGGCTCAAGCTGCACCTTTAAATGGGAAGTGAACTGCACTTTTGACGAGCCGGTGGCAGGCGCTTTATTCCAAGTGGAATCCGAAGAGAAAGTGGCGGAACGGGTAGCCGTAGTGGCCGCGAATACGGGGGAAGTTTTGGAAAGAGCCAAAACCGACCAGCCCCCTGCCACATTGGAGCATCCACTGGTGAATGAAGAATTGTATAAAGTGCAGGAAAGTGCACCAAATTTCTCGGAAGCTATTGAAGATGAATCGTTATCAAATTACGTAGATTTCATCAGACCGTTGGATGAATCGGCAAATGAAAGCAATTCTATTCAAGGGGAACCAATCGGACATTCCCACTTTGTGGAAGAAGCCAAAAAAATCCGTAAAGAAGAGAATGAAGCGATACATGTTAATGAGTCTTCCAGCAAAATCTTGATTGATGAAAGATTCAAGGTCCCTTCAGATACGGATGATTTTTACAACGAACTTTCCGAATCCTATAGCCTTTTGAAATTTAAATAATATCTGTCCATAACAACCATGAAATGAGTGCGAGAATGAAAAGCAGCAGCACATCGCCCGTCGTTGGGACGAAGAGCGTGTGAATGGCTTGAAACACGGTGATCGGAATGCAAATGTGTTTTGCGTAAAAACGCACTTTTCGGATCCAAGGGGGTAATAGCCAGGGATTATAACATTTTCTTCTTTTTTTTAAAAAAGACATGGAAATCACTCCTTTCATTTCCCTGAAACTTGAAAACTGCTGTTAAATTTTATACAATGATTTAAGCAGTTGAATATGCGGATGCAATGAATTGGAAGAGTAGAATGATGATGCATGCCACAGAGAGGAAACGGCAGCTGAGAAGTTTCCGCATGCAATCATTTGAAGGTAGCCATGGAGCAGCTTTTATGAATCCAGTAGTAAAAGCCGGTTAAACACCGTTATCGGAATGAGAGCTGTTTAGACGTTTTATGGTCTAAATGGAAAAAAGGTGGTACCGCGAACTCCTTCGTCCTTTTCGGATAAAGGAGTTTTTCTTTTTGCCAAAATTTGATTCAACTAAAGGAGGAACAGTCATGACAGAAAACGTGTCAATGCCGACAAAGTACGACCCGAAGTCTGTTGAGCAAGGTCGTTACAAATGGTGGTTGGAAGGAAAATTTTTCGAATCACAACCAAACAGCGATAAAAAACCGTATACCATTGTAATTCCGCCTCCAAACGTAACCGGGAAGCTGCATCTTGGCCACGCTTGGGATACAACATTGCAAGATATCATCATCCGCATGAAACGCATGCAAGGATATGATGCCCTTTGGCTTCCGGGAATGGACCATGCGGGAATTGCGACACAAGCAAAAGTGGAAGCCAAACTTCGCGAACAAGGAATCAGCCGCTACGATTTAGGACGCGAGAAATTCCTTGAAAAAACATGGGAATGGAAGGAAGAATACGCAAGCCATATTCGCGAACAATGGGCGAAATTAGGATTGTCTTTGGACTATACAAAAGAGCGGTTTACTTTGGATGAAGGTTTATCCGATGCTGTAAAAGAAGTGTTTGTACGTCTTTATGAAAAAGGATTGATTTACCGCGGCGAACGCATCATCAACTGGGATCCGGAAGCAAAAACCGCTTTATCCGATATCGAAGTAATTTATAAAGAAATCCCTGGAGCCTTCTATCACATGAAATATCCGCTTGCCGACGGTTCCGGCTACTTGGAAGTGGCGACAACACGCCCTGAAACAATGCTTGGAGATACGGCGGTAGCGGTTCACCCTGAAGACGAACGTTACAAACAGTATATTGGCAAAACAGTCATTTTACCGCTTGTAAATCGTGAAATTCCAATTGTGGCCGATGAATATGTGGACATGGAATTTGGTACAGGGGTTGTGAAAATTACGCCTGCCCATGACCCGAACGACTTTGAAGTGGGCAACCGCCACAATTTGGAGCGCATTTTAGTGATGAACGAAGACGGTACAATGAATGAAAAAGCGGGCAAATATCAAGGATTGGACCGCTTCGAATGCCGCAAACAAATCGTGGAAGATTTAAAAGCGCAAGGATACTTAATTAAAATCGAAGAGCATGTGCATTCTGTTGGCCACTCTGAGCGTACAGGTGCAATTGTAGAGCCTTACTTGTCAAAACAATGGTTCGTGAAAATGAAGCCGCTTGCGGAGGCAGCATTGAAATTGCAACAAGACGAAGAAAATAAAGTGAATTTTGTACCGCCACGATTTGAAAATACGTATCTTCATTGGTTGGAAAACATCCGTGACTGGTGCATTTCCCGTCAGCTTTGGTGGGGCCATCAAATTCCGGCTTGGTATCATAATGAAACGGGCGAAATTTACGTTGGCAAAGAACCGCCAAAAGATGCGGAAAATTGGACGCAAGATCCGGATGTATTGGATACGTGGTTCTCAAGTGCCTTATGGCCATTCTCCACAATGGGCTGGCCGGATACAAACAACAAATTGTATCAACGTTACTATCCGACAGATACGTTAGTGACAGGTTATGACATCATTTTCTTCTGGGTTGCCCGCATGATTTTCCAAGGTATTGAATTTACCGGCAAACGACCATTCAAAGATGTGCTCATCCACGGTTTGGTTCGTGACGGCGAAGGGCGAAAAATGAGTAAATCCCTTGGAAACGGTGTTGACCCAATGGATGTTATTGATCAGTACGGTGCGGACTCTTTACGCTACTTCTTGGCAACAGGTTCTACACCAGGCCAAGACCTCCGTTACACAAACGAAAAAGTGGAAGCAATCTGGAATTTTGCGAACAAAATTTGGAACGCATCCCGTTTTGCGCTTATGAACATGAACGGTTTGAAATACGAAGAAATCGATTTGACAGGCGAATTAAATGTCAGCGATAAATGGATTTTAACCCGTTTGAATGAAACGATTGAGAAAGTGACGGATTTGGCGGAACGTTATGAATTTGGTGAAGTGGGACGTGAATTGTATAACTTCATCTGGGACGACTTCTGTTCATGGTATATTGAAATGGCGAAACTTCCTTTATATGGCGATGATGAAGCGGCTAAACTCACGACCCGTTCAGTATTGGCTTATGTGCTTGACAACACGATGCGTCTGCTTCATCCAATGATGCCATTTATTACGGAAGAAATTTGGCAACATCTTCCGCATGAAGGCGAATCCATTGCCGTTGCCGAATGGCCAAAAGTGAGACCGGAATTTGATTTCAAAGAAGAGTCCGGCCATATGAAACTTCTTATGGACATTATACGTTCCGTGCGCAATATCCGTGCAGAAGTGAATACGCCAATCAGTAAAAAAGTGTCGCTATTCATTAAAGCGAAAGATGCGGAAACGGTAAAAATCCTGGAAGATAATAAAGCGTATATTGAAAGATTCTGCAATCCTGATCAATTGGTGATCGGGGTGGAAGTGGAAGCCCCTGAAAAAGCGATGACAGCCGTTGTTACCGGAGCGGAATTGTTCTTGCCGCTTGCAGGATTAATCAATTTGGAAGAAGAAATTGCCCGCCTCGAAAAAGAATTGGATAAATGGGCGAAAGAAGTGAAATTGGTATCCGGCAAACTTTCCAATGAGAATTTCGTGAAAAAGGCACCGGAAGCGCTCGTTGCGAAAGAACGCGAAAAACTTGCGGATTACCAAGAAAAATACGATACAGTGAAAAAACGTTTGGATGAGTTAAAAAACATGAAATAAAGCCGTGTTGAATTGAAATTCGCCGGATCGATGGAAACATCGGTTTGGCGAATTTTTGTTGGATGAACGGCGGTATTGGATAAGTCCCTTGGATTTTGGGTCATTGGATAGCCATTTGGGTGAGCGGGGGAATTATACTAGGAACTGTGGGTTAGCCGATCAAGTGAGTCATCCGAGCAAAAGAGGAGGAATTATCTGAGCAAGCAGGGTAGTCATCCGAGCAAGCAAAAGAACCATCCGCGAAAGCAGGAGAAATTAACCGATCAAGCTGCATCCGCACAAATCCGGGGATCAAACCGTCCGATCAATGAAATATTTTCAAAAGAGGCGAATCACCCAAAAAAGATGAGCGTCATTCGCGTATGAGATGGCATCAGTCTTACCATTTTTAATGCCACACCACCGCTTTTGGAGTAAAATAAGGGGAGGTTAGGAGGCGGATTCATTTTGTTTACATCAATGGAAGAATGCATAAAGTTTATGTACGGCTTACGGGCAGAAATACATAAAGGGGAGCCTTTTCATGCGATGAACAAAATTTTGCCTGAGCTCAACAATCCGCATGAAAAGGTGCCTTTTATTCATATCGCCGGTTCCAATGGAAAAGGTTCCACCGTCAATTATTTAAGAGAGATGCTGCAGCAGGCAGGATATAAAGTTGGAGCTTTTACATCCCCCCATTTGGAAAGGGTGAATGAACGCATTACAATCAATGGGGCGGAAATTTCGGATGAACGGTTTTTAGCCCTTGCCAATCATTTATTTCAAATCATTGAACAAATCGACGGAGAATATCCGAGCTTTTTTGAATTGATGACGCTCATTGCTTTCATGTACTTTGCGGAAGAACAGACAGATATCGCACTTATTGAAGCGGGAATTGGCGGCCGTTTTGACTGCACAAATGTCATCACGCCCCTTTGCTCCATCATTACAACGGTGTCGCTCGATCACACCCACATACTGGGGAACACGCATAAAGAAATTGCCTATCAAAAGGCGGGCATCATTAAAAGAAATGTTCCGGTGGTGACTGCTGTAACTGACAAAGATGCATTGGAAGTCATTCAACTTGAAGCGGAACAAAAAAACGCACCCCTTTTCATCTACGGAGAAGATTTCTTTGCCACAGATATTCGCATGTTGAATAATAAGCAGCATTTTACATACCAATTAGGAAATGTGAAATACAATGTTGCTTTACAAATGCTGGGGGCGCATCAAATTGCCAATGCTAGTTGCGCTTTGACCGCTGCAACGATTTTAAGAAGCATGGGATTTACCCGTTTTACCGATCAACGGATTCAATCCGCATTGGAAAATGCCTTTTGGCCGGGGCGTTTCGAACAAATTGGCGGGCAAATCATTTTGGACGGTTCCCATAATCCGGAAGGGACACAAGCCTTAATCGACACCCTTATCAGGCAATACCCGAACCAAAAGTATAAGTTCATCTACTCTGTGATGAGTGATAAAGATTATATCGGGAGTATCTCGATTTTGGATGAAGCGGCCCATGCCATCTTTTTCACGGAACTTCCCATACCGCGGTCTGCAAAGGCAAAGGAATTGGCCAGCCATTCAAAACATCCTTCCGTAGTGGTGAATGAAAACTGGAAGGAGCTGGTGGCAAAAGAAATGGAAAAGCTTCAAAAGGATGAACTGCTGATTGTGACGGGGTCCATCTTTTTTATCGCGGAAGTGCGGAAATTTCTAAAAGCGAAGGAAAGAAGCTTATGATATTGAACTTTGACCAATATAAAGAAAAATGGAATGTGGAAAGCGACCCTGCCATTAAACCGGGATTGGAGGGAATGAAAAAAGCGTTGACCCTTTTACAAAACCCTCACAAGCATCTCCGGGTTGTCCACTTGGCAGGGACGAACGGGAAAGGCTCCACCATTGCCTTTCTGGAACAAATTGCCCTTCATCACGGGCTTTCAGTGGGAAAATTCACATCCCCTTGCATTGTGGATGTGCATGACCAAATTCAAGTGAATGGCAAGCCGATCACTCAAGAACAAATGGACATTGTATTTCAGCAAATGAAAAAAGCGGGGGTGAGCGGCCTCTTAACGGATTTTGAGCTGCTTACCTGCGCGGCTTTTCTCCATTTTGCAAATGAAAAAGTGGATCTGGTTCTGTTGGAAACCGGATTAGGCGGATTGGAAGACAGCACAAATGTGGTGACTCCACTGGTTTCCGTCATTACAAGCATTGCATATGACCATACCCGAATTTTGGGCAATACCATTGAACAAATCGCTTATCATAAAGCGGGCATCATTAAATGCGGCAAACCTGTCATTGCCGGAAGTTTGCCGGAAGAAGCCTTTTCCGTCGTAAAGCGGAAGGCGACTGCTGAAAAGGCTCCATTATACGTTTATGGCGACTCCTTTTATGTTCAAGACGATATGCAGGGAGAAGTGTATGTGCACAAGCAGGAAGAAGTCATGATCGATCGCCTGGCAAGAAAGATGGCAGGGGAACATCAGAAAGTGAATATGGCATTGGCGATTTCCGCTTTTTTGGAAGTGGCGAAAATCTTCCAATTGGAAGTATCGAAGGAATCCATTCGTAAGGGAGTGGAAATGACAAGCCTGGCAGGACGGTTTGAGCGGGTGTTACCAAACGTATATTTTGATGGAGCCCATAATCCTGCAAGCGTCGAAAAACTTGTCGAAACCATTAAGCGGCGTTTTCCTGATGACACCATCCGCTTTGTTGTTGGAATGGTGAAAGATAAAGACATTGAGCAAGTGCTGCGATTATTGGAATCGGTTGGCGATGAATTTTATTTTGTCGATTTCGAAAATCCCCGGGCGGCGAAAGCGGAAGATTTACTGTGTTTGTCCCATGCGAAGAAGAAGGAAAAATTGCAGGAAATCATTCCTTTTATCCAATCGGCCGGAAATTTTGACGGAATAACGTTTGTCACCGGTTCTCTTTATTTGCTGGCTGAAATCCGGAATGGGCTGATCGATGCTACGCATGAGTCATAGATTCGAGCCTGCCGATTGATAGAAAACGATAAACCCTTTTCAGAAGAATTGATGCGAATAAATAACCTTGAATGCTCATTTTCAATAAAACATAAACATAAGAAATAATATGGGCGTTGTTCGGCCAAAAATCGTACGGATTCGTGATTGAAAAGGGTGATTCGATGAAATTTCCACATATCATTGGGCGGCGGGAAATGATGCGGGCGGCTCTATTAGGCTCTATTACGGGATTGGTAGGCGTTCTCGTATTTATTCTCATTTTGAATTCGATGGATTCAACTTATACCGAAAAAACTAAACAGAATGATTTGATTCCTGTAAGTTCCCAAAATACGGAAAAAACGGGTGAAGAAGAGCGTTTTACTGAGCAATTTTTTGCCAACCAGCACGGTGTATTTTCCACTTTTGAAAAAGCGACGGAGTTTGTGTACGGCTATCCAAGTCTAAATACGAGCGCCGTTGTTGAAATTGACGGAAGTTTTTATGTCTGGTCCAGCGTTGCTACGACGAAAGAAGGGGTTGTGCTATCGGAGGATCCCCCATCTTTTGTCAAGCCCTTTACTTTATCCGCCGCAGGATGCAAAAAGCCGGAATTACAAAACATTCCGTCTCTATTAAAAAATAAGGATCCTTCAAAAATAAATTTTCAAGGGGACGAAAAAGAGGAAAAAATGCCTTCCGACTGGGAGACGATCACCTATGCATTATCAAGCATTTCAAGCGATTCATCGGTGGTTCGGATGCATCTTTTAGCCCATTATTTCACCGAAAACGACTGTTTGAAAATCAAATTTTAACGGGCAAAAAATGGGCAAATTGTAAAAATCCTGTCGTTCGATGCATTTTTCAAAATGCCATTCCTCGGCTATATTATGTATAGGAGGAATGGAAATGAAATTTACAACAACACATCAACTCGTTTTAGCGTCAGCCTCACCAAGAAGAAAAGAACTGTTTTCGAAGTTGGGAGTCCCGTTCGAAGTCATTGCCAGCAGTGTGGAGGAAACATCTGTCCAAGCAACGGATTTCAAAGACTATGTCCAAAAAGTAGCGCTATTGAAAACGCAGGATGTGGCGACTCTTTGTCCCGGGAAAACGGTGATTGGTGCAGATACGATTGTCGTGTTCAATGATGAGCTTCTTCATAAGCCGAAAACGAAGGAAGAAGCGATTCAACATTTGGAAAAACTATCATCGAATCGCCATCAAGTGATGACGGCCGTGGCTATCATTACAAAAGATCGTCAGGCGGAATCCTTTGTGGAAGTGACCGATGTGTATTTTAAACATCTTCCAAGACCATTGATTGAAAAATATGTCGAGACGAAAGACCCCTTTGACAAAGCTGGTGGTTATGGAATCCAAACAGGTGGCGCCTTATTTATCGACCGGATTGAAGGCGACTACAATACAGTTGTCGGACTGCCGATTGCATCACTTTTTGAAAAGTTGGTGGAACTCAATATCATCGAACTGTAGGGGGTATGCTTGATTCATGTCCATCGGCACTTTTCCTGATTTGTTGATTCGCGATTTGCACGTCGATGATCGTCCAAGGGAAAGGTTAATTAAACAAGGACCTCAAAGTTTATCCAACCAGGAGCTCATCGCCATTTTGCTGAGAACGGGCACAAAGCGGGAATCCGTTCTATCCTTGGCCAATCGGGTGCTGATTTATTTTGAAAAATTGCATGAATTAAAACACGCCACTTTGGAAGAAATCATGTCGATCAAAGGGATTGGACAGGCGAAAGCGGTGCAGTTGCTTGCGGCGATTGAGCTGGGGAGGAGGCTTTCCCAAAAGCAGGTGGAGTCCCGTTTTACGATTCGCTCTCCGAAAGATGCCGCGTCTTTTTTGATGCCCGAAATGGCTTCTTTGCAACAGGAGCATTTTGTGGCGTTGTATTTGAACGTGAAAAATCAAGTGATCCATAAGCAGACGATTTTTATCGGCAGCTTGAATTCATCGATTGTCCATCCCCGCGAAATCTTTAAAGAAGCGGTGAAACGTTCGGCGGCTTCGATCATTTGCGCCCATAACCATCCAAGCGGAAATGCGGCGCCGAGCCCGGAAGATATTGAAGTGACAAAAAGGCTTCAGGAAGCCGGTTTTATCATCGGTATTGAATTAATTGACCACATCATCATAGGCGATCATCAATACTATAGTTTAAAAGAGCAAGGCTATATTTAATGAATGTGTCAATTATGACATGCTGATTCCAAAAAAGTCGAAAGTCCCCTATTTTTTGGATTTTCGGCTTTTTTCATGACAAGCATATTTCAGTGAACCAAAATCCGTAAAATTCGTCTTGTATTGAGTGGATTTGTAATGGGATTGTAAATTATAACAAGAAATTTTTCGTTGTGTCATCAACTATTTAGCAATACAATGATAAATGCGAAAAATGTAGGTGTTACATGAAAATGATTGGGAAAACTATCCCTGACACTATAATTTTTCGACGTAATCCGCTATAATAAAATTTATGATTTTGGACAGTCTTAGAGAAACAAAGCCGTAATAGAAAGGAAGTACAAAATTTGTTTGGATTAGGTAATAAAGACGTAGGTATTGATCTCGGTACAGCAAATACATTAGTTTTTGTCAAAGGAAAAGGAATCGTATTACGTGAACCGTCCGTAGTCGCGAAAAATACAAAAACGGGGGATATTGTTGCAGTTGGTAATGATGCTAAAAATATGATCGGCCGTACACCAGGTTCCATTGTAGCCATACGGCCAATGAAAGACGGAGTTATTGCAGATTTCGACATTACCACTGCAATGATTCAATACTATTTAAAACAAGCGTTAAAAAATTCAGGATCGAATTGGAAAAAACCGAATGTCATGATTTGTGTCCCATATGGCATCACTTCTGTCGAGCAGCGTGCGGTGATTGATGCAGCCCGTCAAGCGGGTGCAAAAGAAGCCTTTACGATTGAAGAACCATTTGCGGCTGCCATTGGTGCAGATCTTCCGGTTTGGGATCCTACCGGTTCGATGGTTGTCGACATTGGTGGCGGAACAACCGAAGTCGCTGTTATTTCCTTGGGAGGCATTGTGACAAGCGAATCGGTCCGCATTGCCGGAGACGCGATGGATCAGGCGATCATCAGTTACATTCGCAAAACGTATAACTTAACGATCGGGGAAAGAACGGCAGAACAAATCAAAATGGAAATTGGTACTGCCCGTGTGGATGATGTGGATGAAACGATGGAAATCCGAGGCAGAGACCTTTTGACAGGCTTGCCAAAAACAATCGAAATTTCGGCAAGCGAAATTTCCGAATCGTTGAAAGAAGCGATTGCAGCCATTATTGATGGCGTGAAGAAAACGTTGGAAAAAACTCCGCCTGAACTTTCAGCGGACGTAATGGAAAGAGGGATTGTCCTCACAGGCGGTGGGGCACTTTTAAGAAATCTTGATAAAGTGATCAGCGATGAAACGAAAATGCCGGTATTTATTGCGGAAAATCCATTGGACTGCGTGGCTATCGGTACTGGTAAAGCATTGGAGCATATTGATCTGATCCGATCTCAACAGATAAAAAAATAAGGGGGGATAGCAATGCCACATTTTACAAATAAAAAAATCATTGTACTTTTGGTTGGTACAATTTTACTTGTGGCATTGATCAGTTTTTCATTACGCGATCGTCAAAATGCGACTCTCCCCGAACAATTCATCAAAGATTCAGTTGGCTTGGCACAAAGCATTGTCGCCAAGCCGGCTAACTACATAACTGGAATATTCCAAAATATCCAATCCCTTCTGAACACGTATGAAGAAAATCAGCGGTTAAAAACGAGATTGGAAGATTTTGCTGTCTTACAGGCAGAAGTGAATACACTGAAGTCGGAAAATGAACAATTGCGTGAACTATTAAACAATGAAGATAGTTTAAGAGACTATGAGCCGCTTCGTGCGACTGTCATCGCAAGAAATCCTGATCAATGGGAAGAAAAAATCATCATCAACAAAGGATCTTCCCATGGGGTTGAGAAAAATATGGCCGTTATTACGACAAAAGGATTAATTGGTAAAATCAGCCTTGTTACCCCATTTACATCTGAAGTGGAATTATTGTATACGAATAATCCAAATTTCCGGGTTTCAGCAGTGGTTCAAAGTGAAAAAAATGTCGCTTACGGATTGATAGAAGGATATGACGAAGAGCGTAATGAATTAATATTAAAACGGATTGATTCCAGTTTGGAAATTAATAAAGGCGATAAAGTGGTGACTTCCGGTTTGGGAGGCATCTTCCCGAAAGGCATTCTCATCGGGGAAATTACAGAAGTGACGACTGAAGATTTTGGTTTGACGAAAATGGCCTATATTAAACCGGCAGCTGATTTTTCAATGCTGGAGAAAGTAATCGTTGCCAAACGCAGTGCAACAGTGATCGATGGATCTGATGGTGAAGGAACAAATGCAGATTTGACAAATAATACGGGCATTCCGGGTGAGGGTGAAGAAGAATAATGTGGATCCGTTTAATGATTCCATTGACAGCCATCATATTATTTTTATTGGAGCCCGAATTTGCATTGTTCTCACCGATTGAATGGAACGGGGAACTCTTTTATTTTGTGCCCCGTTTTCTTATCCTTTATTTGATTTTTCTTTCCATTTATTACAATCCAAAACGCGCGGTATTATATGGTTTGATTTTTGGACTCTTGTACGATGTGTTTTACATTGATATCATTGGTTTATACACTGTGTTGTACCCGCTCGTTTGTTATATTGCCAGTTGGTCTGTAAAATATATCCATCAACATTTGACGATTACAACCATTTTATCCGTATTATTGGTTGCTTTAATGGAAATGGTATTATATTATTTCTTCCTTTTAATTCAATTCACAAATTTGCCATTTATGGAATTTTTCATGAATCGATTAATCCCTTCAATTTTGGCTAATTTTCTTTACTTGATGATGCTTGGCTGGGCCTTTAAATATTTAATAGATGCGAGAGTGTTGCAAAAGATTCGTGAACTTTCTTAATTTAACCAAGCGAGAGGTGTCACTCTTATGAAAAAACAGCTTGTCCATATGAAAGGGACAAAAGACGGCTTAGTGCTTCGGCTTGATGATCAGTGCGCCTACAGCGACTTAGTTGAAGAACTCGAGCGAAAAGTGTCAGAAGGTGGAATCGATGGTAGAGTGAATGTCTCTCTCGATTTAGGCTATCGCTACCTTCTCGAACCGCAAAAACAAGAATTGATCAATATTATTGAACACCCCGGAAAAATGGTTGTATCAAAAGTGTTTAGCAATGTCATTACAGTGGAAGAAAACGATGCAAAAAACCAAGGGAATCAATGCGATACATACGTAGGCATTGTGCGCTCAGGGCAAATTATTCAGGCGCCAGGGGATATCATTGTCATCGGCGATGTGAATCCGAATGGAAAGATTGAAGCTGGCGGAAACATTTATGTGCTTGGGAAATTAAAAGGGGTTGCTCACGCAGGAATTGGCGGAAACCGGGATGCGATTATCGCCGCTTCCTGGTTCGAGCCGACCCATATTTACATAGCGGATGTCATCGAAGTGATGACGAATGAAAAACCGATTGTAAGAGAACATGCGGAGCAATTATTTGCATATATAAATACAAAAGGAATTATTTCATATGACCGATTACAAGAAGTGCGAAAAATACGGCCATTACTAAACACAAAAGGAGGTAGCTAATGTGGGGGAAGCGATTGTAATCACTTCAGGTAAAGGCGGAGTTGGAAAAACAACAACAACAGCTAACCTAGGTACAGCTTTGGCACTTCAAGGCAAAAAAGTGTGCTTGGTGGATACAGATATCGGTCTAAGAAATTTGGATCTCGTACTTGGCCTCGATAATCGAATCATCTATGATTTGGTGGATGTAGTGGAAGGGCGCTGTAAAATTCATCAAGCATTAGTGAAAGATAAACGCGTTGATGATAAGTTGTTTTTGTTGCCTGCTGCCCAAACGACGGATAAAAATGCAGTGACACCTGAACAGATGAAAGCATTGATTGACGAACTGAAACGGGAATTTGAATATGTTCTGATCGATTGTCCGGCAGGAATTGAACAAGGATACCGAAATGCCGTTGCCGGTGCAGATAGCGCCATTGTGGTCACTACACCTGAAATTTCTGCCGTGCGGGATGCCGACCGAATCATCGGTTTGCTTGAACAAGAGGAAATCAATCCACCAAAGCTGATCATCAACCGGGTTCGAAAAGATTTGATCAATCAGGGCGATTGCATGGACATCAATGAAATTACTACCCATCTTTCTATTGATCTATTAGGTATTATTGTTGATAACGAGGATGTCATTGCCTCATCCAATAAAGGGGAACCGATTGTCATGGATCCGAATAATAAAGCTTCATTGGGCTATCGCAACATTGCGCGGAGAATATTGGGTGAATCGGTGCCATTAATGACGTTGGATGAAGGGCAAAAAGGTGTATTCAGAAGACTGATTTCGATTTTTTCAAAATAATGGATTCCTATAAAAAGGCTGTATAAAAGATTCGTCGCTTTGTTGTTGGACAAAATACCGGCAAAGCGGGCGTTACTTTTGGACAGTCTTTTTCTGTTTTCCTCCCATTCTCATTTTTCAACAAATAGAATCGTATTTTCATCTCGTTCATATAATAAGGAAAAATGGGAATGGATGAGGGTATGGCTAAAAAGTGGAAATGGATTGCAGCATTGTTCCTTTGTATCTGTGTGCTCGCCGGCAACCATCTCCAGGAGACCGGGAAGATTCCGATTGATGTGAAAAGAATCGTGTACAGCTCTGAAGATTTGACCTTCATGCGCAACATGCTTCGGGAGATTTTTGATAAAGATTCAAAAGACACAATCGCTGTTTCTTCAGAGCCGATTAATCAGGAACTGCTGACCTTTGTACAAGTTAAGCCCTATTACAAAGGCTATCTGTTCACCTATGAGGAATCGGTGCCACTGGTTGCCATCGACCATGGACTCGTCGTCTACACGGGATATTCCAAAGATACGGGGAAAACGATTTCAGTCTATTATGAAGATGATACGACAGTGACTTATGGCAATGTGGATTCTTTCTCATTGCTGCCTTATACATCGATCGAACGAGGAAGTACGATCGGCAAGAAAGAACCGGGAGATTTGTACATTCAAGTGGAAAAGGATGGGAACATTTTAAACTTGGAAGAGACATTATTATGGATGAAAGAGCATATGCGGCCATGATGCGTATGACCATTCATCCATTATTTTTACCCCTTTTATTCGGGTTGATCCTGTATGGGAATGTTTCCTATTATGCCCTCATTTTATCTTCATTGCTGATTCATGAACTGGGGCATCTTCTTGTCGCTTGGCTTCTGGGGGTAAAGGTGGAACGTTGCGTCATCATGCCGTATGGTGGGGAAATAGAATTGAAGGGCGGTTATGCTTTATCCCCACACAAGCAACTTCTCATCAGTATAGGCGGACCCGTCGCCACATTCTGCTGCATGTTGATGGCTCCCTTTTTGGATCCTTTGTTGGCCAAGCCGTTGATCAAAATTCAAATGGTGCTTTTGCTGATTAATTTGATTCCTGTCTGGCCGCTTGACGGGGGAAGAATCGTTTTTTCCTTCATTTTGATCTTCTCGAAAAAGGCGAAAACGTACGAATTGTTTCTAGCCATTTCTTTCATACTGATCACGTTGTCGGTCATCATCACTTTTGTATTGCTGCCCAAAACGATCTTTCTCTTTATTCTAGCCATCTTTCTTTGGATCAAGGTGATTCAAGAATGGCGGTATCGGAAATACCGGATTGCTTTTGAAAAATATGTATTGAATCGATTGACTTAACCCATTGAGTGTGATAACATTTCATTTGTTATGTAGCACCTGTGCTACAACCGCTCTGGGAGGGTTTTTAAGCATCTTTTGATCACCTTTCCACAGGCGAGTCTTAGACTAGAGGAGGTGCAATGAAATGTACGCTATTATTGAAACTGGTGGTAAACAGTACAAAGTTGAAGCTGGACAAGAAATCTACGTAGAAAAATTAGGTGTTGAGCCTAACGAAACAGTAACTTTCGATAAAGTTCTTTTCGTAGGTGGCGAAACAGTGAAAGTTGGTACTCCAACAGTAGAAGGCGCAACTGTAACTGCGAAAGTGGTGAAAGAAGGCCGCGGCAAAAAAATCACTGTTTTCAAATACAAACCTAAGAAAAACTATCGTCGTAAACAAGGTCACCGTCAACCATACACAAAATTAGTCATCGAATCAATCAATGCATAAGAGGTGGCCGGATGATTACGGTAACCATTCATCACGACGAAAATCGCCGTGTATCTGCCTTTGAGTTTTCTGGACATGCCGAATACGATGAACCGGGAAAAGATTTGGTATGTGCGGGCGCATCGACCATCGCCATCGGTACGGTCAATGCGATTTATGCACTGTTGAATATTGAACCGAAAATCGAACAGGCAACCGAGGGTGGAGGCTACTTGAAAGTAGACTTGCCGACGGATATAGATGCTCAATTGGATGAGAAATTGCAATTGATTGTGCAAGTGATGACAGCACAAGTATATTCGATGGTACAAAACTACGGCCAATATATTCAAATCAAGTACAAGCAAGTAGGAGGTGGAACACAGTGAAATACTTGTTATCATTAGACCTTCAATTCTTCGCTTCCAAAAAAGGGGTAGGTTCTACTAAAAACGGTCGTGACTCTGAAGCAAAACGCCTTGGCGCTAAACGTGCGGATGGTCAATTCGTAACTGGAGGATCAATTCTTTACCGCCAACGCGGTACAAAAATTTATCCAGGTTTGAACGTAGGCCGCGGTGGTGACGATACACTTTACGCTAAAGTTGATGGTATCGTACGTTTCGAACGTATGGGACGCGACAAGAAAAAAGTAAGTGTATACCCTGTTGCTAAAGAAGCATAATGTGAACGGATTTGAAAGGACTGCAAACGTGCAGTCCTTTTTTATATTTAAAAAAAGTCGGTCTGAAAGAAGAAATACGAATGAAAACTTGCTATACTAAAAAAGGTATTCCTAAGCAGTACTGTATGGGAGTGGGGGAGTTGACGAAACTTTCTATTCGTGAAATTTTGAGGGCTGCAAACCATGATTTTATTAATCAGCTTCAATTGATCAAAATGAATTTGGATTTGGACCGGATTGACGACGCGAAAAAAATTATAGAAAATTATTGCAATCAATATAAATCTTTTTCAAATTTGAATAAATTGAATTGGCCGAAAACCGTCGAATGGATTCAAACCTTCCCGTATCGTTTTCCCTCAATCGAGTTTCTGCTAAAAAGTAATGTGACAATGACGCCAAAGGTGAAAAAAGATGAGGAAACTGTCGAATACTTAGAAAAGACGATTCAGCGTGTTTATCCTCATCTCGACCCATATACCGAGCAGCAATTACTGATGGAAGTGGAAGCGAATGAAGAGATCGTGAAAATCACCTTTGACTTGCATGGAAAGTGGGACGTTGAGCCTTTCCATTCAGAGATATTGGACAACCATGTGGGAATGTCGGTTGAAAAAGAATCCTTCGATCATTGGAAATATGTTTTAACCATTAAGGAGTGAAAGTATGTTTGTTGATCACGTAAAAATATATGTTAAAGGCGGAGACGGCGGGGATGGAATGGTGGCCTTCCGCCGCGAGAAATATGTTCCCTATGGCGGACCGGCTGGAGGCGACGGAGGAAGCGGCGGGAACGTTGTGTTTGAAGTGGATGAAGGTTTGCGCACATTGATGGATTTCCGTTACAACCGCCATTTTAAAGGGTCCCGCGGCGAAAATGGCATGAGCAAAGGAATGCACGGAAAAAATGCCAAAGATTTGATTGTAAAAGTCCCTCCAGGCACGGTAGTCATCAATGAAGAGACCGGGAAAGTCATTGCGGATTTGGTTGAACATGGACAGAGGGCAATCATAGCGAAAGGCGGCCGCGGAGGACGGGGAAACATGCGCTTTGCCACACCGGCAAATCCGGCGCCGGAAATTGCGGAAAAGGGTGAGCCGGGGCAAGAATTAAATGTTATATTGGAATTAAAATTGTTGGCGGATGTGGGCCTTGTCGGCTTCCCGAGTGTCGGTAAATCGACATTGCTTTCCGTAGTTTCCGCAGCGAAGCCGAAAATCGGCGCTTACCACTTTACAACCATCGTTCCCAATCTTGGCGTTGTCGAAACGGATGATGGCCGAAGCTTCGTCATGGCCGATTTGCCGGGATTAATTGAAGGGGCCCATCAAGGTGTCGGTTTGGGCATCCAATTCTTGCGCCATATCGAACGCACGAGAGTCATTGTTCATGTGGTGGATATGTCCGGTATGGAAGGCCGGGACCCTTACGATGATTATGTAAAGATCAACAAAGAGTTGGAACAATACGATTTGCGCCTGACAGAGCGTCCTCAGATCGTAGTTGCCAATAAAATGGACATGCCTAGTGCGGAAGAAAATTTGGTAGAATTTAAGAAAAAAATCGGGGATGACATAAAAGTATTCCCAATCTCCGCTCTTACAAAGAAAGGGCTTAAACCATTGCTGCATGAAATCGCAGACTTGTTGGAAGTAACCCCTTATTTCGAATTGCATGATATCGCGGATGAAAGCGATGCAACGGTTTTATATAAACATGAGAAAAAAGAACGGGATTTTGCAATTACCCGCGATGATGATGGCGCTTATGTTCTAAGTGGGGATACGATCGAACGGCTCTTTAAGATGACAGACTTTAGCCGGGATGAATCGGTCCGCCGTTTTGCAAGACAGCTCCGCCATATGGGCGTGGATGACGCTTTAAGGGAACGTGGAGCCCAAGACGGGGATACGGTGAGAATTTTGGATTATGAGTTTGAATTCATCGAATAATTGGGGGGGGATGGAGATGAAAAATGTTGCTGAACAACGCTATTATCTGGTGCGGGAAGATGTGCTGACCGATGCGATGCAAAAAACATTGGAGGCAAAGCGGTTATTGGAATCGGGCAAGGTCAACTCGATATGGGATGCGGTGAAACAAGTGGATCTTTCAAGAAGCGCCTTTTATAAATATCGGGATGCCGTCTTTCCCTTTCACTCCATCGTAAAAGAGAGAATATTGACCATGATTATCCAATTGCAGGATCAAAAGGGGACATTGGCCAAAGTATTGGAAATTATTACAGAAGCCCATTGCAATATTTTGACAATCCATCAAACGATTCCGATTCAAGGCCGGGCCAACGTAACCCTTTCCTTGGATGTAACGAGCATGATCATGGATTTGCATGAACTGATCAAAAAGATGAACGATTTGGAATTTGTTGAATCAGCAGAAGTCATAAGCTCTGGAGCTTTATGATAAATTCTGCGGATAAATGGTGTCATGAATGGTTGATAGGAGGCTTAATGGTGACGAACAATGAATGGAAGTACCGGGTTGCCTATTTAGGGCCGGAAGCTTCTTTTACGTATCTGGCAACAAGGGATGTATTCCCAAATGAATGGATCATTGCTTATAGAACAATTCCGGAATGCATTGACGCTGTAACGAATGATATGGTGGATTATGCCGTTGTGCCCTTGGAAAACGCTTTGGAAGGCACGGTGCCACTGACGATCGATTACTTATTCCATGAAGCCAATTTATATATTATTGGGGAAATCAAACTAAAAATCCAGCAGCATTTAATGGTGAATAAAGCGCAAAAAGATAATTGGGAAAAAATTGAAGGGATCTATTCCCATCCCCATGCATTGGCTCAATGCCATAAATATTTATTTTATCGCTTTAGCCATGTGCCGTTGCACCAAACAACCTCCACGGCGGAAGCGGCAAAGATGGTGGCGGAAAACCCTGATAAATGCATTGCGGCCATTGGGAATGCCTCTTCTGCGGAAAAGTACGGTTTGGAAATCGTTGAGGAAAATATCCATGATTTCCATTTCAACCATACCCGCTTTGTGATTTTATCCAAGCACAATACCCGCTTGCCGATCGAAAATTCGGATGGCCAGCCGAAAACGATGCTGATGCTGACGCTGCCTCATGATGATTCGGGAGCCTTGCATCAAGTGCTTTCCGTTTTTGCCTGGAGAAAATTGAACTTGAGCAAAATTGAATCCCGTCCGTTGAAAACGGGTTTGGGCAACTATTTCTTTATCATTGATGTGCTCGCGGATGAAAATGAACCGATGATGAAATGGGCTTTGGAGGAATTGCAATCGCTCGGATGCACCGTCAAATCACTCGGAACTTATTATACATATAATGCATCGGAGTGATGAATGCTGAAAAAGATTGTGCTGTTTGATGGGGAATGCGGTTTTTGCCACCGTGGCGTGCAATTTATCATCAAAAGAGATCCCCGGAAAATTTTTCAATTTGCTTCCCTGGAAAGCGAAATCGGCAAACATTTATGCGCCCATTATCAAGTTCCTTCCGGTTTGGAAAGTTTGATCCTTATTGAAAATGGAAGGTATTATGCAAAATCCGCCGCAGTGCTGCGCATTTGCAGAAAGTTGAGCGGTCCATGGAAGGTTTTTTATTTATTTTGGATACTCCCGACTTTTCTCCGGGATGTTCTGTATGATATGGTGGCAAAAAACCGCCATCTCTTTGGAAAAAAAGATGCATGCCCACTGCCCGGGAAAGAAGATTTGGAACGGTTTCTTTCATAAGAAGGGGCTGTTTGGAAAGCAAAAGATTCCAAACAGCCCGATTTTTCCAATCATTTCCCAATTATTATAAGTTCATTACCCTTCATCAAAAAAGAGCCAATGAAGATTGTGACGCCTTCTCGATCTTCATTGGCTCTTATTTGATTATTCCTCCACCAAATATCCCTTTTCCCGAAGTCTTCTTTCAGCTTCTTCGATTTGTTCGATCGTTGGAGCGGAAATGACATGCAGATGCGTGCCGTTAGTTAAGACGGAAAGGTAAGTTGCCTTCGTTTCTTCCACTTTATTCAGAAAATTTTCCACGTCTATCCGGGATGACAACATCATCGAAGCGGTAATTTCCCCGTATACCGGATGTTCGACAATGACGTTCTTGATCGTCACCCCGCAATCAACGATCGTCATCATTTCATCCTCCGCCTCTTCCGCTGTATGTATACATACTATTTTCTTTTCAATGAGCGAATCGGTATCTTCCTGACTCAAATATAAATACCCTTGACTGGTTGAAATGATTGGCAAATTGCGGGCCTTCAACAAATTCATATCGTTCACAATCACTTGCCGGCTGACGTTTGCATATTTTGCTAATTGAGTTCCGGTAATCGGTTTTTTTGCATCCTTTAACAAATTCAATAATTCATTTCTTCGTTCTTCCCCAAGCATTTTTTTCATAGAGCAACACCTTCTAATCAACAAATTATGTGTATACGGATAAGCCTTCAAAACATAGTTTAACACGAGGTGGATGTAAGCGCATATTTTTGTGACCTTTTTGTTTAACCGACATATTATAAAACGAGAGAAGGAGGATGTTTGTGCGAACACACATTGTACAAAAAGGAGATACACTTTGGAAAATTGCCAAGCAATATGGAATCGATTTTGAGGAGTTAAAAAGACTAAATTCCCATTTAGCAAATCCGGATTACATTGTGCCTGGTATGGAAATTATTTTACCAGATGACCATTCCATTCGGAAACCGTCGCAAGTCCAAAAAGAGTTGCCTGAAAAAGCAAAAACGGTTGAAGCGCCGAAAAAGGAAAAGAAAGCGGAGACTCCGCCAAAGGCAAAAGAAATTGTATTACCGGAGAAAAAACAGCCGGTGGAAAAGGAAATGAAATTGCCGGAAATTCCACCGACACCGCCAGTGCCACAAATTGTGCCAATTCCTCAACAAGTGCATCCACATGAAAAGACGGAATTCCATTTGGATTTTTCTCCGCATTTAAACATACAGCGCCACATGGCACAGCCGCAATTCATGCCAATTCCGCAACCGGTGATGCCGCAGCCGATTTTTATAGAAATCCCTCAACAAGCACCACAAGCAGAGAAAAAGGAAGAAGAGAAGGAAAAAGTGATTGAAAAAGAAGTGGAATATATACCGGTGCCTCAGACACATGTTGAATATGTTCCTGTGCCGCAACCAATCTATATCCCTTGCATTCCACAGCAAGTTCATCCTTGCCATTGCAAACCGCGAAGAGTGGAACACTGCGGTTGCAGGGAACCTGAACATGTTCACCACCATGCTCAACCATATTTCGCGGGCCCACACATGTTGCCGCCTTGCCCGGACTATTCGCAAATGCAGTATCAGATGATGCCGCAAGGATTTGGAATGCCATATGGAGTTCTGCCGACACAGGAGTTGGACTACGAACACCAGCAATATGCCGGAGCGTTGCCGCAAATGGATGCAACTATTGAAGAAGTGCAAGATGATGCAGATTGGCTGTACGACTCCGCTTCGGAAGGGGAAGAAACAAAAGAGCAGGTGACAATCAGTGAAGATTATAGCCAATCCCAGGAACAATATCAGGATTATAAAGGTTTTGA
Source organism: Ureibacillus suwonensis (assembly GCF_042655065.1). Taxonomy (NCBI): domain Bacteria; kingdom Bacillati; phylum Bacillota; class Bacilli; order Caryophanales; family Caryophanaceae; genus Ureibacillus; species Ureibacillus suwonensis. Next base: position 85,684 of record NZ_JBHSNQ010000082.1, on the reverse strand, counting down.
ACAAGCAACATTGCCTTCATATGATTATGCTCAATTTCCACAAGGCTTTTTCCCAATGGAACAAGGATATTATCCACCAGCCAATCAATACATGCCGCAACCAATGTATCCGCATTTCGAACAGGGGACGCATCCATATTTTCAGCAATATCCAGCGGGTATGAATCCTTGTGCACCACAATTTAAACCGTGGTCATATTAAATGCAAATCAAAAATAATATTCGGAAGCAACATAAAGGAAATGAAACATTGTTCATAAAAAAGTACGATCAAATTCACGTATTTGAAAAAGTGGCACTTATTCACGAAGAATTGGAAAAAATTCAGTTTCCCCACATCATTCCTTTAAAAAAATCAAATGAACCTTATTCACTTGTTCAAGGTTGGCAAAAGAACAGTTACAGCGCGGATTTTGCCAAAGCGAAACATCGCAGGAAAGCGGTGAAAATTCTAAAAGAGCTCCATGAAACGAATCATCTGATCGAGTGGAGTCGTTATTCCGTCATTCCAAAACTCAATCTAATACAAAAGTGGAATGCAAGGTTGGAACGTTTCTTACTGCAAGAAAATGAGCTGGTAAAATATTTGCGCCACCACTTTTATGATATTGTCCTTTACGCAAACAAAGCGTTGAAAAAGATTCGTCAAAAACCGGGACCAACTCCGAACCGATTGAGCCTGCTCCATGGGGATGTGGTTCATCATAATTTCTTAATCACAAAGAATGGAATGAAATTGATCGATTTCGATTTGGCGGTCGTTGGCGATGCGGCGGAGGAAATGATTTTGTGGATGCACCGGGCACTTCCAAATATGGATTATGACATTGAAACATTATTACAAGAAAATAAATATTTAAGAGAGATTTGCCTCCCAAAATTACACTACTTGCAATACCCAAACGAACTATTGAGAGAATGGCAATATGTTTTGTATCTGGGGGATCATGAAAAAGATGCTTTTTTAGAATATATAATGCCGTTTACGGAAAACGCGTTAAGACATTGGCCTGAATTCATCGCAACAACGGAAAAAATTCAGGAAATGTTTGAAGTGGGATAAACTACGAGATTATGATAATATAGAATGGAAATAGAAAATAGGTGACCGTCATCATAAGACGGTCTTTCTTTTGTTTTCTATAAAGTGTTTATTGAATAAACACGGGTGATTGTGAGGAATGAACATGTATGATTATATCATCGGACAGGTGACGCGAATCACCCCGGAATACATCGTGTTGGAGCAAAGCGGGATTGGCTATGCAGTGATGACGCCAAATCCATATGCCTTTAGAGTAAATAATGAAAATCAAAAAATCTTTATACATATGCATATCCGTGAAGATGCGCATCAGTTGTTCGGTTTTAAAACATTGGAACAGCGGGAACTTTTCCGGAAGCTGATTCAAGTGTCCGGCATTGGTCCGAAAAGCGCTTTGTCCATCTTGGCGAGCGGCAATCCATCGCAAGTTGTTGCCGCGATTGAAATGGAAGATGAGGCATTTTTAGTGAAGTTTCCTGGCGTTGGCAAGAAAACCGCAAGACAAATGATTCTTGATTTAAAAGGAAAACTTGGTTCCCTTCTTGAACATGTGGAACTTCCAAGCGCCCAGGATGAACTGCCGTTATTCGGGGGCAATTCCCATCAACAAGAGTTGGATGAGGCCGTGTTGGCCCTTAAGGCATTGGGTTATTCTGAAAAAGAATTGGCAAAAATCCTGCCGGAATTAAAAGCCAAAGAAGATTTGGAAACAACCGAACACTATATGAAATATGCATTAAAACTGTTGTTAAACACGAAGTAACAAGGAGGGCGGCAAGTGGATCGGATCGTATCTAGCGAAGCAAATGAATCGGAACAACAATACGAGCTTTCCCTCAGACCCCAATGGTTGTCCCAATATATCGGGCAACAACAAGTGAAAGAGAATTTAAAGATTTTTATTGAAGCGGCAAAAATGAGGAAAGAGTCCTTGGACCATGTGCTGCTGTATGGCCCCCCAGGACTCGGGAAAACCACATTGGCCAATATCATTGCCAATGAATTGGGGGTCAATATACGGCTTACGAGCGGTCCTGCCATTGAACGGCCGGGTGACTTGGCGGCCATTGTCAATTCATTGGAACCGGGGGATGTTCTTTTTATTGATGAAATACACCGGCTTTCCCGGGCAATAGAAGAAGTGCTTTATCCCGCGATGGAAGATTTTTGTCTTGATATCGTCGTCGGAAAGGGACCTGAAGCGCGATCCATCCGATTGGACTTGCCGCCTTTCACATTGGTGGGGGCGACAACAAGGGTCGGCTCATTGTCAGCACCTTTAAGGGATCGTTTCGGCGTATTATTGAGACTGGATTTTTATGATGAAGAATCTTTGATTGAAATTGTCAAAAGAAGTAGTAAACTGTTTGAAGTGGATATTGATGACAAAGCGGCAGAGGAGATTGCGAGACGCTCCCGCGGGACTCCCCGGATTGCCAATCGCTTGCTGAAACGGGTGCGGGATTATGCGCAAGTGATCGGGAACGGATGGATTACCCTTGACATTGCCAAACAGGCTTTGGAACTGCTTCAAGTGGACCGTTTTGGATTGGATCAGATTGACCATAAATTGCTGCAAAGCATGATTGTCCAATTCAACGGGGGACCGGTCGGACTCGATACGTTGGCTGCTTCGATCGGCGAAGAACGCATCACCATTGAAGATGTGTACGAACCTTACTTGATGCAAATCGGATTTATTCAACGGACGCCACGTGGCCGGGTTGCGACAAAACTAGCTTTTGAACATCTTGGTTATACTTATCATGAAACTAAGTAAAAGGAAGTTTAAGTATGAAAATAGAAGAATTTGATTTTGATTTACCTGAAGAATTGATTGCCCAAACACCGCTCGAGGATCGCGCCGCAAGCAGACTTCTTGTGGTGACACCTTTTACAAAGGAGATTGAACATCATCAATTTTCGCATATTATAAATGAGCTGAATCCCGGTGATTGTCTTGTGTTGAATGATACCCGCGTGATGCCTGCACGGCTTTTTGGCGTGAAGGAAGAAACAGGGGCGCACGTGGAAGTATTGTTATTAAAACAATTGGAAGATGACAAGTGGGAGACATTGGTCAAACCGGCCAAAAGGGTAAAAATCGGCACAACCATCACCTTTGGGGATGGACGGATGAAAGCGACCTGCACGGACATCCTCGAACACGGCGGACGGGTTTTCGAGTTCCATTATGACGGCATTTTTTATGAAGTGCTGGACAAGCTCGGAGAAATGCCGCTGCCACCATATATTCATGAAAAGTTGGAAGATAAAGAACGCTACCAGACGGTTTATGCAAAAGAAGTCGGTTCGGCTGCGGCGCCCACTGCGGGACTTCATTTCACGGAAGAACTGCTGGAACAGATCCGGAATAAAGGGGTGGAAATTGTCTTCATCACCCTTCATGTTGGATTGGGCACTTTCCGTCCGGTGACAAGCGATACAATCGAGGAACACAAGATGCATTCAGAATTTTACAGCATCAGTGAAAGCGCCGCTGAAACGATCAACCGCGTGAAGGCGAACGGCGGAAAAGTGATTGCTGTCGGCACCACATCCACAAGAACCCTTGAAACCGTCGCTTCCAAATATGATGGGAAAATCAAGGCGGAACAGGGATGGACGGATATTTTTATTTATCCGGGCTATGAATTTAAATGCATTGACGGACTTGTTACAAACTTCCATCTGCCTAAATCCACCCTTGTCATGCTTGTCAGCGCATTGGCCGGAAAAGAAACGATTTTCCATGCATACAGTGAAGCGATCAAAGAGCGGTACCGTTTCTTCAGTTTCGGGGATGCGATGTACATCAGACCGAAACAATAGAACTCAATCAATCGAAGTACTGTTTATACTTTAGATGAAGAGAGGAATTATTGATGACTCAACCAGCAATTCGTTATGAACATATAAAAACATGTAAACAATCAGGCGCGAGGTTAGGGATCGTCCATACGTCGCACGGTTCTTTTGAAACACCAGCCTTCATGCCTGTGGGAACGCAGGCGACGGTAAAAACGATGTCGCCTGAAGAGCTGAAAGAAATCGGGGCAGGCATCATCTTGTCAAACACATACCATTTATGGCTCAGACCGGGAAATGATATCGTGAAAGAGGCGGGCGGCCTCCACAAATTTATGAATTGGGACCGTCCGATTTTGACCGATTCCGGCGGATTTCAAGTATTTTCCTTGAGCGATCTTCGGAAAATTGAAGAAGAAGGGGTTTATTTCCGCAACCATCTGAACGGGGACAAACTGTTTTTGAGCCCTGAAAAATCCATTCAAATTCAAAATGATTTGGGGTCAGACATTATCATGGCCTTTGATGAGTGTCCCCCATATCCAGCATCCTACGACTATATGCTGCAAAGCGTCGACCGGACAACGCGCTGGGCAAAGCGGTGCAAAGAAGCCCATCAACGTCCGGAAGAGCAAGGTTTGTTCGGCATCGTCCAAGGCGGCGAATTTGAAGATTTAAGAAAGCGTTCCGCGGAAGCCCTTGTGGAACTGGATTTGCCAGGGTATGCGGTCGGCGGTTTATCGGTAGGGGAACCAAAAGATGTCATGTACCGCGTTCTTGAATTTACAACCCCATTACTGCCGGAGAATAAGCCCCGCTATTTAATGGGAGTCGGTTCACCGGATGCTTTGATTGAAGGGGCGATCCGGGGCATTGACATGTTTGACTGTGTGTTGCCTACAAGAATTGCCCGTAACGGCACGCTCATGACATCACAAGGCCGCCTTGTGATCAAAAACGCCCAATATGCACGGGATTTTGGCCCACTCGATCCAAACTGCGATTGTTATGCATGCAAAAACTATTCCCGTGCTTACGTGCGCCATTTGCTCCGGACAGGCGAAATCTTTGGATTGAGACTGACAACGTACCACAATCTTTACTTCTTGTTAAGATTGATGGAAAAAGTGAGACAGGCTATCAGGGAAGACCGGTTGCTTGACTTCCGTGATGAATTTTTCGAACAATATGGCTTCAATAAGCCGAATGCAAAGAATTTTTGATGCATAAAAAATGAAAGATTGAAAAAAACGAGTTTTTTTAAATAAATTAGAAAATAAAATCGATTTTTACCAATGTTTTATACTATACTTATGAAGTGAGAATCAGAAAGGGGAGTCAACAAGTGGAAACATTATATAATTTACTACCGATCATCATTATGTTTGTGGCGATGTGGTTCATTTTGATTCGTCCAGCCCAAAAGCGCCAAAAAGCTACGCAAGAAATGCAAAATAATTTAAAACGCGGAGATAAAGTGGTGACAATCGGGGGGCTTCACGGAGAAGTCGAGTCTTTGGAAGATTCAGTGGTTTATCTTCTTGTAGATGGGAAAACCCGCTTAAAATTTGAACGTCAAGCAATTGGACGAGTAATCAACGATTAATCAAGTGGAATAGAAAAAATGAAGAAAAAGGTTTACCTGTTTCCTATAAAGGTAAACCTTTTTTATTTTGCATAGTTGATGGGCACTTCGCAAACAATAGAAAAGAAAGGGTGTGGGTGTATGGAAATATATTTGCAGATCCTTTTCCGAACCGTTTTTTTATATATTCTTGTTTTAATCGTCTTTCGCCTGATGGGAAAACGGGAAGTCGGCGAATTGAGCATCATGGATTTGGTCGTTTTTGTGCTGATTGCAGAATGTGTGGCTTTCTCTATAGATGAGTTGGAAAAGCCCATATTTGAGAATGTTTTTCCAATTTTGATTTTATTAGGCATTCAATATTTAAATTCAATGCTTGCATTAAAAAGTAAAAAACTGCGCGATTTAATCGATGGAGATCCATCGATTATTGTGGAAGACGGCGTCATCAATCAAGAGGAAATGAAAAAGCAGCGCTACAATTTGGATGACTTGTTCCAGCAAATGCGTGAACAGCGCATTTCATCCGTCCAACAAATCAAATATGCATTTCTGGAACCGTCCGGTAAACTATCAATCTTTTTAAGAGACGATGAACCGGTAGTTTTCCCATTGATCGTGGACGGCTATATTGTGGACCGGCATTTGCAATTTATTGAAAAAGACAGGGAATGGCTGTTGGAAACCTTAAAAAAGAAAGGGTATGACAATCCCGAGGAAATTTTTTACTGTTGTTATGAAAATTATGATTTGCATATTCAATTAAAATCTGCGACCAAAAACGGATCGTAAATATCGAAAATCGCTCCATTTAAATTGATTTGTCAGAAGCAGAAGGAACGTCAACAACAGGATTGTCAATGCACTGTCTTTCCAAAAGCCAAATGAGATTTTACTGAGCAAATAATTTTGGATGAAACAAGTAATGATAAAAATCACGTAAGGAATGGCAAAAAACCGGAACCCGGAACTGATCATTTTATGCCCTCTGAGTGTTGCCATATGTAAAAACGATGTCACCAATACTCCGAATCCGATGGCGATAATCGCTCCGTATTCTTGAATAAATGGTTGGGAAGCCAGTACAAACATGACAAATAATTTTCCGATCCCTCCGTAAATGGAGTTCATCATCGCCGGTCTGGCTTCATCAATTGCCTGCAAAATGGAATGGAGAGGGCTTTGTATATAGTAGAAATAGAAAATCGGCGCCAGGATCTTCATAAAACCGCGGTTTTCCTCCAAGTGAAAGAGGCGCATTGCGAGTTCATCGCCATGGAGGAAAAAATAAGTGGCCGCATATGCACCGATAATGGATGAAAGGCGCAAACTTACTCCGATGCGATCGTTCAATAACCTGTGATTGTTTCTTGCCACCGCATCACTTACCGCAGGAATCAGCACAATGGCCAATGCATTCGGAATGAAAGAAGGGAATAACAATAAAGGTACATGTACGCCGGAAATGATTCCGTACAGGGTTGTTGCACCTGCCGCAGTCAGTCCGGCCAATGTCAAGGCTTTCAAAAAGACGATCGGTTCCAAAAACCAGGTGAACGTTCCAAACAATCTGCTCCCGGCACTGGGAATGGCGATTCGCAGTAAAGGCATTGCAGGATAAGGTTTGGTGGAAGATGGTTTTTTCAGTTTCCCTTTTTTTGTTACATAGTGGATGTATAAATAGATGAATGAGATCAATTCGCCAATGGCGGTAATTGCCATTGCATAGGCTGCAGTCAATTCAGGGTTGTCCGGCACGACAAAAAAAGGCAATGCCAAGGTAATCAATACGATGCGCACCAATTGTTCGATCATTTGGGACCAGGCAGTTGCCGAAATGATGGCGATGCCTTGCAAGAATCCCCGGATCAGACCTGAAAAAACGATGATCGGAACAGCACCTAAAGCTATATACAGGGTAATTTTTGTTCCTTCATTATGTAAAAGGGTTTCTGCTAAAAATGGGATGAAAATGATTAAAACGGGCGTAAATAAAATGATGGATAAAACGGACCAAACTGAAGCGGTTTTCATGACCGAATGAAGTTGTCCCATTTGACGTTTCGCATACAGTTCCGCAATCACTTTTGCCACCGCGATCGGAATGCCAAGCTGCAAAACGGAAACGAAAAAGATATACGCGGGATAGGCCGTCATATAAACTCCGACAGCTTCTTCCCCTGCCACTCTCATAAATTGCATTCTATATATGAATCCGAAAAGTTTTGATAAGAAAATGACAACGGTGAGAAAAATTGTCCCTCTAACAAAAGATGCCATTCCTACAGTCCCTTCTCAAGTAATGTTTTTTTCGTTACAATATTTGTATGCTTTCAAATATTCAGTTAAAACAGAACGGTGGAGTGATGAAATAACGATGGTCGAACATGAGCGCTTATTTAAGCAGGTCTTGCCGGTGTTGAACAGTAAATTGGAAGAAATAAAGTTAAATGGTTATGAAGGTATTGCAATCGAAGATCTTTGGAATTTTTGCCTCCAAAAGAAATGGCGGAAGAAAAACTTGGCTGAAATCCGGATTCATGAGGTGGTTTCGACGATTTTTTCTTTAAGGGCTTCAGAAATTGTCAGTCATTTGCAAATACAGCAGTTTCAATCGACGAACTGGTTTTCCGAATTGAATCAGGATGAATTGAAAGAACTGTTAAATCCTGCAAAACATAACAATTCTGACACAGAAAACAACTAGAATCAGTTTGACAGTTTGACTTTCGTGTTCCATAATTAGTTTGTTACATAGGAAATGGAAAGGTATATTTTTACAATTATTTCGAACGATGATTTTTCATTTCAAGTCTATTCCGCAGGGTCCGGGAATATCACGATAAATTTTTCAGCGTCCCTTGTTCGAAAGATTATTGTAAAGATATGCTTTCATGTGTTTATGTATGTACAAGCATTTGTACATATTGCATCGAGGAGGATTTTAGATGAATTCAAAAAGCCGTATCATAGCCTTTATTGTGGCTGTAGCCGTCCTTTTTGGAGCGATGGGTTATACAGTAAAAGGCGTTTTGGAAGATGTAAAACTGGGGCTTGACTTGCAAGGCGGATTCGAAGTTTTATATGAAGTACAACCTTTGAAAGATGGGCAAAAAATTACCCATGATATCGTTGCGGATACGACGACCGCCTTATCAAAGCGGATTGACGCTTTCGGTGTAAGTGAGCCAAGCATACAGGTTGAAGGGGAAAACCGCATCCGCGTTCAGCTTGCAGGAATTGACGATCAATCGTCTGCACGGGAAATGTTATCAAGTACGGCGAATTTAACATTCCGTGACGTCAACGATAATTTATTATTGGACGGTTCGGATTTGAAAGAGGGCGGTGCGGCGGCTTCTTTCGACAATCAAAACCGGCCGATTGTAACATTAACTTTGAAAGACGCGCAAAAATTTGCTGAAATCACTTCGAAAATTTCCAAAATGCCGCAAGGGGAAAATCTGCTTGTAATTTGGATGGACTTTGAAGAAGGAAAAGATTCTTTCAAAAAAGAAGCGGCAAAACCTGATCCAAAATACATTTCGGCAGCATCGGTAAATCAAACATTAAATACAACGGACGTCATGATTTCCGGTAATTTTACCGTTGAGGAAACAAAAAACTTGGCAAGTATCTTAAATGCAGGGGCGCTACCGGTAAAATTGACGGAAATTTATGCGACATCCGTGGGCGCTCAGTTTGGTGAACAAGCATTACAAAGCACAGTATTCGCCAGCATCGTCGGCGTAGCATTAATCTTCATCTTCATGTTGCTTTACTACCGTTTGCCTGGATTCATTTCCATCATCACGTTAACGGTATTCTCATACTTGGTGCTCCTCATCCAAAATTGGATTGGTGCCGTGTTGACGTTGCCGGGGATTGCCGCACTCGTGCTCGGTATCGGGATGGCCGTGGATGCGAACATTTTGACGGCCGAGCGGATACGGGAGGAACTCCGGGTCGGAAAATCCGCAGAAGAAGCATTTAAAATCGGATCCAAAGTATCCTTGAGCGCGATTATTGATGCGCAGCTCACAACTTTGCTTGCTGCGGTTGTATTATTCTACTTCGGTACAAGTTCTGTTAAAGGATTTGCAACAACGTTAATCATTTCCATCTTATTGAGTTTCTTAACTTCTGTCTGGTTGTCCCGTGTGCTGCTAGGATTGCTTGTGAAAAGCGGCAAATTCGAAAATCCATTCTTCTATGGCGTTCGCAAATCAAAAATTCACGATCCTTCAGAAGGCGTGGAAACATTAGATTTGTCCACGAATTTTGACCGTTTCGACTTTGTTCATAACCGCAAAAAATTCTATGCCATTTCGTTGGTCATCATCATTCTTGGGGCTATCATGATTGGCATTTTCCGGTTGAACTTGGGCATCGATTTCTCCAGCGGTACGCGTGTGGAAATTTTGACAAATGAACCGACAACTCAGGAAAAAATGGCCGATTATTTGGATAAAATCGGATTTGCTCCGGATGAATTGGTCATCAGCGGAGAAAACAGCGATACCGCTGTTGCAACGTATAAAAAAGACTTCACACAACAAGAAACATTGGATTTGAAAAAGGCGATCATGGATGACTATGGCCATGAACCAAATGTCAGCACCGTTTCCCCAACGGTTGGCCGGGAATTGGTGAAAAATGCGATTAAAGCATTAGCCATCGCTGCCATAGGAATTATCATTTATGTGGCTGTACGCTTCGAATGGAGAATGGGGGTTGGTGCGATTGCTTCATTGCTCCATGACGTATTCTTCATGGTTGCGATTTTTAGTGTGTTCCGTATAGAAGTTGACATTACGTTTATCGCCGCGATCTTGACGATTGTCGGTTATTCCATCAACGATACGATTGTTACCTTCGACCGTATCCGTGAAAATGTCGACCATAAAGGTGAAATCAAAACAAAAGAAGCGCTTGCGGACATTGTTAATAAATCTCTCCGCCAAACAATGGGACGTTCCGTGAACACGGTGTTGACGGTCATTGTCGTTGTCGTTGCACTCTTGATCTTCGGGGCGCCGGCTATCCGAAACTTCTCGATTGCCTTGCTGATCGGTTTGGTAACGGGTATGTATTCATCCATTTGTATCGCGGCACAGATTTGGTATACGCTTAAATCAAGAGAAATGGACAAGAAAGGTACAACGTTGAAGAAAAAAGAGAAAAAACAATGGGGTTCAGACGAGCCGGTTGTTTAATGACCGTTTGAATAAGATGCTCCCGTACTTTGGGAGCATCTTTTTTTGTCTGCCGGCTTCTATAAAATTCATATCCAATTCTATTGAAATTTCGGTATAATGAACTTCGTGAGGAAGTGAGGAAAATGATAGAGTCTACGAAAACGTGGAAGATTCAGAGACCCGATGAAATGTTTGTTCAACAACTTCAAAAGGAATTGGACATTTCCAGTTTAGCTGCAAAAATATTGGCTTCAAGAGTCCAAACGATTGATGAAGCGAAGGATATTTTCTATACAGATGACGATCATTTACATAACCCTTATTTGTTATCGGGAATGAAAGAAGCGGTGGAACGCATTGAGCTCGCCCTGGAACGGGGAGAAAAAATATTGATCTACGGAGATTATGATGCAGACGGTATTACAAGTACAACGGTCATGCTCAATGTGCTGCTTGATTTGGGAGCGGATGTTGACTACGAAATCCCGAACCGCTTTGTCCATGGCTACGGCCCGCATGAAGAATTGTTCAGAAAGGCCCATGAAAATGGAATTCAATTGATTATTACCGTCGATAATGGGATTAGCGGGATTGAACCGATTCGGCTGGCGAAAGAGCTTGGCATGGATGTCATTGTAACGGACCATCATGAACCGGGGGATGAGCTTCCACCTGCAGACGTTATCGTTCATCCGAGAATTCCGGAAGGGCATTATCCTTTTGGCGAATTGGCGGGGGTAGGAGTGGCATTTAAACTGGCTCACGCTTTATATGGAGAAGTGCCTGAACATTTATTCGAGTATGTGGCAATCGGTACCATTGCGGATTTGGTGCCATTGAGAGGGGAAAATCGGTACCTTGCAAAAAAGGGGATTGAATATATCCGGCATTCAAACCGGCCATGGGTTCAGGCATTATGTGAGGTCTCAGGTGTGAAACAGCATGAAATCGATGAAGAGGTCATCGGATTTTATTTTGGCCCCCGTTTAAATGCGATTGGCCGTTTGGATGATGCAAAACCCGGCGTGGAATTTTTAATGAGTGAGGATATGCAAAGCGCTGCGGTTGGTGCAAAATTATTAAATCAAAAAAATAATGAACGGAAAGACTTTGTCAATGAGATAACCAAAGAAGCCATTGAGATCATTGAAAACAATCCTGAAATAGGAAACTCCTTGGTGCTGGTCGTTGCAAAGGAAGGGTGGCATGCGGGCGTCATTGGGATTGTTGCTTCCCGTTTGGTGGAGAAATATTACAAACCAACGATTGTCTTATCCATCGATCCGGAGACCGGCCTTGCGAAAGGCTCCGCAAGAAGCATCGACGGATTCCATCTTTACAATGAACTTGCGAAAAACCGGGATATTCTCCCTCATTTTGGGGGCCACCCGATGGCTGCCGGGATGACATTATCCGTTGACAATATCGATGAATTGCGGAATCGTCTCCATCAGCAAGCATCGGAATGTTTGACCGAAGAATTGTTGACGCCAAAGTTGTCGATAGATGTGCTGGTCGATTTAAGTGAGGCTACGGTGGAAGCCATTGAAGAAGTGCAGGCATTGAAACCCTTTGGCGTTGGGTTTGAAAAGCCGATATTTGCGATTCAGCAAGTCTCTGTCCGATCGATGCGAAAAATCGGGGCGAACGAAGATCATATTAAAATGGAACTGGAAAATGCCCATGGAATCATTGATGCGGTCGGATTCAACAAAGGCCATTTGTATAATGAAATCACTTATGGCGTTAAATTGTCCGTTGCCGGAGATTTGCAAATCAACGAATGGCAAGGCCGGAAAAAGGCGCAATTTTTCATTTCGGATGTCCAAACTTCCGAGTGGCAATTATTCGATTATCGGGGAAAAGCAAATGTGAATCAATTGTTGAAAACGATCCCCATGGAATCTGCCTTTGTGGCTTTTCGGGAGGAAACGGTCCAGTACTTCCGCGGAATGCTGCCATCCGTACAGTTCATCGGGGATGGGATCTCTGATTCCGTTTCGCCGTATCTGGTGTTACTGGACTTGCCAAAACAGCTTCATGAAATGGAAATGTTGATTGAAAACGTCAAACCAAAGCGGATTTATGCAGTTTTTTATACACCAAATTCTCTGTTCTTTAACGGGATGCCGACACGCAAACATTTTGCGCATTATTACACGTTGCTAAAGAGCCGTCCATTTGTTGACTTGAACGAGCATATCCCCCATTTATCTAGACATCTGGGATTGAATGGGGAAAACATTAAATTTATGACAAAGGTGTTTTTTGAACTCGGTTTTGTTACAATAGAAAATGGTTTGATTACAGTGAATCAATTTGCCGAAAAACGCTCCCTTGCAGAAGCGGCCACATATCAATTGCGCAAACAGCAAATCGAATTGGAACAACAGTTTTTGTATTCCACTTATTCTGAGTTGAAGCAATGGTTTAATGAACGAATCAAGGATTTTTCATATTCCTAAGGAGGAAATTTGAATGGATTTAAAAGAATATATTGCGATTGTGGAAGACTTTCCAAAAGAAGGGATCAGCTTTAAAGATATTACACCATTGATGGATAATGGGGCGGCATTCAAATATGCGGTTGACAAAATTGTTGAATTTGCAAAAGAGGTCGAAGCGGAAATCATCGTTGGACCGGAAGCGCGGGGATTCATTATCGGCTGCCCAGTGGCATACGCTTTGAACATCGGTTTTGCGCCGGTTCGTAAACCAGGAAAATTGCCAAGGGAAGTCGTGAGTGTGGAATATGATTTGGAATATGGGACGAATGTTCTTGCCATGCACAAAGATGCCGTTTCACCCGGCCAAAAAGTGTTAATCATTGATGATTTGCTTGCAACTGGCGGCACGGTGGATGCAACGATCCAAATCGTTGAAAAACTTGGAGGCAAAGTGGTTGGTTGTGCATTTCTCATTGAGCTGACAGAATTAAATGGCCGCGAAAGAATTGGAAATTATCCTATCAAAACATTGATCCAATATTGATTTCCATTGAAGAATTCGCACGAAATAAAAGCGGTGCGAATTCTTTTACTATATAATTTAAAGAAATCCATTACAGCAGAAAAATTTTGACAAATTCCGACAGTATTCTAAAATGTTGATTGAAAGCAATATTCGAAGACTTGACTTTACATTTTATATATTTTTTTTATAAAATTAATCTTATACTATTAAACAGAAAATTTTTTGAAGGTGGACAAATCATGGCGAAGGAGCAAATTTTGACGCCCGAAGATGTATTCGCAAAAGTAAAAACTTATATGAATGATGAGCACGTCGAATTTGTGAAAAAAGCTTATGAGGTGGCAAAAGAAGCGCATAAGGAACAAACTCGTAAATCGGGAGAACCATATATCATTCATCCAATTCAAGTGGCGGGAATTTTGGCGGATCTCCAAATGGATCCGGAAACGGTGGCTGCAGGCTTCCTTCATGATGTGGTGGAAGATACTTCGGTTACCCGGGAAGATTTGGTGGCCGAGTTTGGGGAAGAAGTGGCCATGCTCGTCGATGGTGTCACAAAATTAGGAAAAATTAAATATTTATCAAAAGAAGAGCAGCAAGCAGAAAATCATCGAAAAATGTTTGTTGCAATGGCACAGGATATTCGTGTCATTTTGATTAAATTAGCTGACCGCCTTCACAATATGCGTACGTTAAAGCATTTATCCGCAGAAAAGCAGCGTCGGATTTCCCAAGAAACGTTGGAAATTTTCGCTCCTCTTGCCCATCGCCTCGGAATTTCGAAGGTGAAATGGGAGTTGGAAGATACGGCTCTCCGCTATTTAAATCCTCAGCAATATTATCGAATCGTCAGCTTAATGAAAAGAAAACGTACGGAACGGGAAGCGTATTTGGAAAATGTCATGGCAGAAATCCGCTCCCAATTAAAAGAAGTCAATATTGAAGCAGAAATCTACGGCCGTCCGAAACATATTTATAGTATTTATCGGAAAATGGTTCTGCAAAATAAAGAGTTCAATGAAATTTATGATTTATTGGCTGTCCGTATCATTGTTGATAGCATCAAAGATTGCTATGCGGTTTTAGGGATTGTTCATACCCTTTGGAAGCCGATGCCTGGCCGTTTCAAAGATTATATCGCCATGCCGAAACAGAACTTGTATCAATCCCTTCATACGACGGTCATTGGTCCATATGGGGATCCGTTGGAAGTGCAAATCCGCACGAAAGAAATGCACAAAATCGCGGAATACGGGATTGCTGCGCACTGGGCATATAAAGAAGGGAAAACGGTCAATCCAAATAAGGAAAGCATCGACCAAAAACTCACTTGGTTCCGTGAAATTTTGGAGTTCCAAATCGAATCTTCCAATGCGGAAGAGTTTATGGAAGCGCTCAAATTGGATTTATTTTCCGATATGGTTTATGTGTTTACGCCAAAAGGGGATGTCATTGAATTGCCTGCAGGCAGCGTTCCAATCGATTTTGCGTATCGTGTGCATACGGAGGTTGGAAACCGTACCATCGGCGCCAAAGTGAATGGTAAAATGGTGCCTCTTGATACGCCGCTGAAAACGGGCGATATTGTTGAAATATTGACATCCAAACAATCCTTTGGCCCAAGCAGGGACTGGTTGAAAATTGCGCAAAGTTCCCAGGCGCGAAACAAAATCAAACAATTCTTCAAAAAGCACTTGCGCGAAGAAAATGTGCTAAAAGGAAAAGAATTGATTGAAAAAGAAATAAAAGCCCAAGAATTTGATGTAAAAGAAGTTCTATCCGAAGAGAATTTGCAACGGGTTTTAAATAAATTGAATTTTGCCAATGAAGAAGATTTATATGCTGCGGTCGGCGTCGGGGGAATCACTCCTCAGCAGGTGGTGAACCGCCTTGCCGAGAAAAAACGCAGAGAGCGTGAAAAGGAAGAAGCTCTTGAAAAACTTCAAAAAGAGATGCAAAGCCAGAAACAGAAGAAAAGCAGCGGGGAAATGGGCGTTGTTGTCAAAGGGATCGACAATTTATTGGTCCGATTATCCCGATGCTGTACGCCGGTCCCTGGAGACGAAATCGTCGGATTCATTACAAAAGGCAGGGGGGTCTCCGTTCACCGCAAAGATTGTCCGAACGTGCAATCCGGCTGTGAAGACCGTTTGATTGAAGTGGAATGGGAACATAGCGACACATCCATGAAAAAAGAATATCCTGTCGATATTGAAATTTCCGCATTTGACCGGCCTGGAATTTTAAATGACGTCATGCATGCCGTGACAGAAACGAAAGTGAATATTTTGGCGGTTTCCGGTCGCGCGGCCCATGATAAGATTGCAACGCTTCATTTGACTTTGGCAATTTCGAACATTTCCGTATTGCATAAAGTGGTTGAAAAAATAAAACAAATGCCGGATATTTATTCTGTGCAACGGGTGATAAATTAGTCGTTTTGAGGTGTGTTTGTCGATGAGAGTTGTTTTGCAACGCAGCAAAGAAGCAAAAGTGACAGTGGATGGAAAAGTGACAGGGCAAATCGAAAAAGGATATGTATTGCTTGTCGGCATTACCCATTCGGATACAATGGACGATGTGAACTATTTAGCGAAGAAAGTGGCGGAAATCCGTCTTTGGGAAGATGAACAAGGGAAAATGAACCATTCCATTAAAGAGCATGGAGGGGAAATTTTATCCGTCTCCCAATTCACTTTGTATGCTGAAACGAAAAAGGGGAGAAGGCCGAGCTTTGTGGAAGCTGCCCGGCCGGAGCAGGCGGAACCCCTATGGAACGCTTTTAATGAAGCATTGCGGGAACAAGGGTTAAAAGTGGCAACGGGCATTTTCTGTGCCATGATGGAAGTGTCCCTTGTCAATGATGGCCCGGTGACAATCATTCTGGAATCAAAGTAATATAAAAAGGCTGCTTGGAAAGTTCTTTTCCGGGCAGCTTTATCTTTTTCACCATAAAAAGTGAGAAGGAGAATGCCAAAAATAAAAAAGTGCGAATCTACTTCGCACTTTTTTATTTTAACTGATCATCAAAATATTTTAATATTCCTTCATAAATGCCCATGGTTGCCTGTTCACGGAAGCGGTCTGTATTGATCACTTTCTCTTCGCCAGGATTGCTTAAATAGCCCAACTCCAGCAAAACGGCATTTTGTTTATTTTCCCTCAAGACTAAATAATTCCCTTTCTGCACGCCACGGTCACGCAATGACAACTGCTTTGCCACCCCTTCGTGCACATATTGGGCAAGGGATTCCTGATAAGAGTGGTAATAATAGGTTGTAAATCCCGAGATGGTGCGGTCTTCACTGGCATCATAATGGATGCTGATGAAGGCGTCCGCCGCCTGCTGATGGGCCATTGCCACCCTCTTTTGGAGCCCGACGTACACATCGAATTCCCGGGTTAAATACACGTTTGCCCCCGCTTGCTGCAATTTGGATCTTAACAGTTCAGCGGTTTTTAAAGTGATTTCTTTTTCAATGGTGTTTCGGAGTCCGGCGGTTCCCTGGTCGTTCCCGCCATGTCCAGGGTCAAGCACGATGGTAACACCATTCAATGTCCCTTTTTTCCGTTTCTCTTTCTTTTCCTCCAATTGTGGTTGTCCATTGGTGGAAACGACCCAACCAGCCACATACCCGATTTCATCATTCGGAAGCTGAATTTTGTACCAATCGCCATCTACGGTTATGACATCATATTGCTCACCGGCTTGGGCATTCATTAACACATTGGATGAAGTGCTGGGTTCTTCCCGGATATTTGTACCATTGTAAATGATTGTAATCCGATTCGATTGATTGTCTTCATCCTTTGCTGCCGAGTCAAAAGATCCGTAAAAGCTGTAAATCCATCCTTTTTTGCCGTGAAAATCGATTTGAAGCCAATGGTGATCCCGATCCAGGACTGTATATTCCTCGCCTTTATTCGCAATACCCAGTTCTTTCGATTTTAAATTCGGTTTTTTTCGCACGATGACCGCATCGACGGTGATTGTGAAATGATCCGCTTCCTCTGCTTCGATTCTTTCGGGTTCTTCAGTCGCGTTATTGCTTTCTTCATACTTTTCTTCTTTTATCGTAATAAAATCCGAAGAAACCCAACCGGTGGATTGCTGATACTGGATTTGAACCCATTGATCTCTCTCGTCTTGCACGGCCACCTGTTCTCCTGTAAATAGTTGTCCGATCACTGGAGAATCAAGGGATGGTTCCAGCCGAATATTTAAGTGATCGACTTGGATAACCGCATATTTTTTTGCATCCCGGTTTTGCTCTTTTTGTGTCAACCAGGAAGCCACCCAGCCTTTCTTCCCGCCGGTTTCGACGTAAAGCCAATCCCCCTCGGAATCCAACACCTTCAACTTTTCATTTTGTTCAAGGGTATCGAGGATTGGGTAGGATAAACCGGGACCTTCCCGCAAATGCAATTTTTCAGCATGGACAATGCGGTTTTCTTTATTGTCCGCTGAAACAAAGGATGGAAGATATGTAGTTAAGCTTGTAACGATCAGCATGATGCAGAGAAAAAATAATGTTCGCTTCATAAACATCCAACTTTCAATGACAATAAATGTTGAATTCTCTTTTTTATTGTAAAATGTATGTGTGGCATAAATCTATACTTTTTTGAAAATGGTTGACAACTTTTCATTCCACAATTATGATAAAAAGTAATGTGAAAATGTTGTCGAAAGCCCATGACCAAGAGAGTAGCAATTGCCTGAAGTCCAGAGAGGGAAAGACATAGGCTGAAATCTTTCCTACTGACGGTTTTTGTGAAGAACACTTGAGAGGCTTTTTCCTGAAAATGAGTAGGGAAAAACGGAAACGGCCGTTATCCGTATTGAGTGGACGTGTATGCTGCACGTCAACTAGGGTGGAACCGCGGAAGTGATATGCTTTCGTCCCTTGTAATGAGGGATGAGAGCATTTTTTTGTTCCAAATTTTGTTTGCAGGAAGGAGATACAAAATGGCTTTTAAAGTACCTAGAGGAACACAGGATATTTTGCCGGAACAAACGCCAAAGTGGCAAAAAATCGAGTCCGTTTTACGGGAATTGGCACGTGTTTATCGATATAAAGAAATACGGACACCAATCTTTGAACATACGGAACTTTTTCAACGGAGTGTAGGGGATACGACGGATATCGTTCAAAAGGAAATGTATACCTTTGAAGACCGGGGCGGCCGTTCATTGACATTGCGGCCGGAAGGAACAGCTTCCACGGTTCGCGCCTATGTGGAACATAAAATGTATGGTGCTCCGGAACAGCCGGTGAAACTGTCATACATGGGGCCGATGTTCCGCTATGAGCGTCAGCAGGCAGGACGATATCGCCAGTTTGTACAATTTGGCGTTGAAGCCATCGGAAGCGCAGATCCTGCCATCGATGCGGAAATCATCTCATTTGCAATGGATATTTATCAAACATTGGGATTAAAAGATTTAAAATTGGTCATCAATTCTTTAGGGGACAAAGAAACGAGAGATGCCCACAGAACAGCGCTCATCAACCATTTCAAACCAAGCATCCATGAATTTTGCGATGACTGTAAAAACCGATTGGAAAAAAATCCATTGCGCATTTTGGACTGCAAAGTGGACCGGGAGCATCCACTGATGGAAACAGCTCCGAAATTGACGGATTATTTGACACCGCCATCAAAAGAGTATTTTGATCAAGTGAAAAAGTATTTGGATGTATTGGGCATCGAATATGAGGTTGATCCAAATCTGGTGCGCGGATTGGATTATTACAACCATACCGCCTTTGAAATTATGAGCACTGCAGAAGGATTTGGCGCCATTACAACCTTATGCGGAGGCGGAAGATATAATGGCCTTGTGGAAGAAATCGGAGGGCCAAGTGTTCCGGGAATCGGATTTGCCTTATCCATTGAACGGTTGCTCCTCGCTTTGGAAGCAGAGGGTGTGGAATTGGAAGTCAATGATGGGCTTGATGCCTACATCGTTGCCCTTGGAGATGAAGCGAAACTGAAAGCGGTGGAACTTATCAGCTCCTTCCGGTTAAAAGGGATTTCGGCGGATATGGACTACATGATGCGCAAAATGAAAGCGCAAATGAAATCCGCGGACCGTCTGCAAGCGAAATTTGTTGTCATCATTGGCGAGGAAGAGCTTGAAGAAGGCATAGTGGTAGTGAAACATATGGAAACCGGCAATCAAGAAAAAGTCCAAATCAATGAAATTGTTAATTTCTTAAAACAACAATTAAGTTAAGAAGCAAAGAATTGGAGGATTTAAAATGGCACAAAGAACACATTATTGTGGAGAATTGAGAGAAGAACATCATGGACAGCAGGTGGTTTTAAAAGGTTGGGTACAACGCCGCAGAGATTTGGGAAGCCTGATTTTCGTTGATGTTCGCGACCGTACGGGCATCGTGCAAGTGGTATTTGGCGATGAAGCCCCTGAAGCCCGTGAAATTGCGGATAAAATCAGAAATGAATATGTAGTGGAAATAGAAGGACAAGTTGTGCTTCGCGACCCAAGCCAAGTCAACCCAAACATTAAAACAGGAAATATCGAAGTCGTTGCATCAAACATCCATATCATCAACACGTCAAAAACTCCTCCATTTGCCATTGAGGATTACGTGGATATCAACGAAGATGTCCGTTTAAAATACCGTTATTTGGATTTAAGAAGACCTGTGATGTACAACACATTCAAATTGCGTTCGGATGTAACCCGTACAATCCGCAACTTCTTGCAAAATGACGGATTCTTGGAAGTGGAAACACCGATTTTGACAAAATCCACTCCTGAAGGCGCACGTGACTATTTAGTTCCATCCCGTGTGCATGAAGGGGAATTTTACGCCCTTCCACAATCACCGCAATTATTCAAACAATTATTGATGGTGGCAGGATTTGAAAAATATTTCCAAATCGCCCGCTGTTTCCGTGATGAAGACTTGCGTGCAGACCGTCAACCGGAATTTACCCAAGTGGATATCGAAACTTCTTTCATGTCCATGGATGAGATTATCGATATGACGGAACGCATGCTGGCTGCGGTGATGAAAGAAGTAAAAGGCATTGAAGTGCAAACGCCATTCCCGCGCATGACTTACCAAGAAGCGATGGATCGTTTCGGTTCCGACAAACCGGATGTTCGCTTTGGCTTGGAATTAATCAACCTCACTGACATTGTAAAAGATTGCAACTTTAAAGTATTTACAAGTGCGGTTGAAAAAGGCGGCGTTGTCAAAGCCATTAACGTCAAAGGTGCAAATGACAAGTTTACCCGCAAAGATATCGATGCGTTGACTGAATTTGTTGCAATTTACGGTGCCAAAGGATTGGCTTGGATCAAAGTGACGGAAGAAGGATTTACTGGCCCTATCGCTAAATTCTTTGAAGGCCAAATTGTAGAAGATATTAAGAAAGCAACAGATGCAGAACCTGGAGACTTATTATTGTTCGGAGCAGATGATGCTTCCATCGTTGCCGCTTCTCTTGGCGCATTGCGCAACAAACTAGGAAAAGAGTTAGGCTTAATCGATGAATCCCAATTTGCCTTCCTTTGGGTGACAGATTGGCCATTGCTTGAATGGGATGAAGAGGAAAAACGTTATACAGCGGCCCACCATCCATTCACTCGTCCATTTGATGAAGATATCGAATTGATGGATACGGATCCTGGAAAAGTACGCGCCCAAGCTTACGATATCGTGTTGAACGGGTACGAATTGGGCGGAGGTTCATTGCGGATTTTCGAAAGAGACTTGCAAGAAAAAATGTTCCAACTATTAGGATTTACGAAAGAACAAGCCCAAGAACAATTCGGATTCTTGCTTGAAGCCTTTGAATACGGCGTGCCTCCTCATGGCGGAATCGCAATGGGCCTTGACCGTTTAGTGATGATTCTGGCAGGCCGCAACAACTTGAGAGATACGATTGCCTTCCCGAAAACAGCCACAGCCAGCTGCTTGTTGACGGAAGCGCCAAGCCCGGTATCGCCAAAACAATTGAAAGAATTGCACATCAAAGTCGATCTTCCAGAATAAATGAAGATAAAGAGGCTGGGACATAACTAATAAAATGAACGAGCTGCAAAAAGGTTTTTTTGTAAAAAATCGATACCATAGAAAATTGATTGAAGTGACGGGGCGAGTTTCTGTCGCGCACGCTTAGTCGCAAAGCGGAGCAAGTTCAAGGAAGTAAATTCAAAGCTTTCCTGCGACGAGCCCTCTCGAGACCCCGCAGGAGCGAAGGATTGAGCTCCGAGGAGGCTCGAGCCGGGCCCGCGGAAAGCGTCCCCGAAACGGAAATCAATTTTCTTCAATTATCAAAAAAACACCATTTTCTCACGGGAGAAAATGGTGTTTTTTATCTTTTGTCCCAGCCTCTTTTATATGGCAATAATAATCAAAAAAATAATCAGATTATTAACAATAGTAGCAAAAAAATAATGTATTCCATTTCATATTCATTGCAATATTGGTTAATGGATGTTATCATAAAATCAAACGAATCCTGAAGTGTGCGTGAATGCGCTACATTAACAGTTTTGACCGAACACCTATAAATAGGGAGCCCAAATCCTGGCTTGGCAAACATGCCCCATTTGAACGCCATACAGGGGACGTTTAAAGAGTCAGTGAGGGCACCCACCTGCCGAGCTGCGGGTTCAAAACAGTGTTAATTACGCACTACGGCACTTTCGGGATTCGTCCGTTTTTTTGGGATTCTCTTGAAAAAATCGAATCGGGAATATGACTCCTCCATGTAGATGGGGGAGTTTTTATTTTGAACAAAATCAATTGGAAATAGAAACGTATACCCTATTAACATTATGTTATGTTATAATTCCGATGAGAAAAATTAGAATGAGAGGCAGAAAGGTATGTTACATCAATTTTCAAGAAATGAATTGGCTATTGGTAAAGAAGGATTGCAAAAGTTGAAAAATACAACCGTCGCCATTTTGGGAATTGGCGGAGTAGGTTCCTTTGCTGCGGAAGCATGCGCCCGCAGCGGTATCGGCCGCATTATTCTAGTGGATAAAGATGTGGTCGACATCACCAATATTAACCGCCAGTTGGTCGCTTATTTATCGACGATTGGAAGACCGAAAGCGGAAGTGATGAAAGAACGGATTGCGGACATCAATCCGGATTGTGAAGTCATCCACCTGCATATGTTTTATAACGAAGAAACTTATGAAAAACTGTTTGAATATGACATTGATTATGTCATCGATGCTTCTGACACCATCAGTTATAAAATTCATTTAATGAAAGAATGTTTAAAACGGAATATTCCGATCATTTCCAGCATGGGAGCCGCAAATAAAACGGATCCGACAAGATTCCGTATTGCAGACATTTCAAAAACCCATACAGATCCAATGGCAAAAGTGATCCGTACGAAATTGAGAAAAGAAGGCATCAAAAAAGGGATTACGGTTGTCTTTTCCGATGAATCCCCAATTGTGATCAGATCTGATGTTGTGGAAGAAGTGGGGAATCCCGATGCGCCAATCCGAAAAGCCAAAATGCCCCCTTCATCCAATGCTTATTGTCCGTCCGTTTGTGGTCTGATTTGTGCAAGCTGGGTAATCAATTCGATTTTAAAAGATATTCCAATTAAGCGGGTAAATCAATAAGCTGCCAAAGTGCCGTTTTTTCAAGCGCAATTTTTGAATTTCAGATTCAAATCCAATGCTTCTTGATGCATTTTTTTGAAATACCCCCAAATTCCGAAAATTGTTACTAATGAAGATAAAAGACCAGACTTAATACAATTTTTTCACGTTTTATTATTTCAGCAAATAAAAGAAGAGTTTTATTGTTATATTTATAATAGCTTCAACCACAAACAAAGGGGGTATTTTATGCCAAGAATTCAGGTGACGAATGGCATCTTAAATTTATTCCAGCTTCAAGAGGAATTGGATGGGATACTTTTCAATTATATCGATACGTCACAAAAATGGGATAAAGCGTATGAGGAGTTAAAAGAACTGCTGGATGAACTCACCGCTTATTTCAAAAATTATCTTCAAGAACACGATGGAAGATTGCCGGACAATGAAATGTACTGGTCATTGTTCATAGACAATGTCAGCAGGATCTTGTATTTTAAAACCGTTGCATATATGAATCTCCAAAAAGACATGACCGAAGAACAAAAAGAACTGATCAAAAGTGCATTGCATGATGCGGCAGGCTGCCTTCCTCATGTGCAAGGGCGCAATTTCGAATTTTTGCAGGAAATCAGTCAAACTTACGATTTATTATTCAATGAAAATGCTCATTTTGAAAAATATTATTTTGATAAAAATAATGGATTGGCTGATTGTTTGGAAAATTTCAAAGCATATTGCGTTCAAAAAGTACTAAATTGATTGACGTGTAACAATGACGGTTAATGAGTTTGAAGTCTTATGAGAAGAATAGAAGATTACCCGAAAAAAATTCCCCTAATTGGTAGATGAATGAGAGAAAATCCATTTACCAAATTAGGGGTTTTTTTGTGGGGAAATAAAACCATCTTGCGGCAATGGGCACTTTTCATCGGAATGAACGGAGGCATCACTTTTCTTCATTCGATTTTTTTAATGCCTTCAATTTTTCATAGATTGACGCCATCCGCTTCTCTTCACCGGCAATCACCGGGTGATAAAATTCCGCATTCTGAAGATTGTCAGGCAAATATTGCTGGTTGACCCATCCGCCAAAAGTGCCGATAGGGTGGTCGTGGGGATACTGATAACCGACATGGCCGAGCGTTTTCGCTCCCGCGTAATGGGCATCCCTCAAATGCATCGGAATGTCGCCGGTTTTTCCTTCATGGATTGCTTGAATGGCTGCGTCCAACGCTTTGTATGCCGAATTGGATTTTTCCGACAGGCACATTTCAATCACTGCATTGGCCAGCGGAATTCTTGCTTCAGGCAAACCGAGCACTTTTGCCGCTTCCGTTGCGGCATAGACATGGGCCCCCACGTGGGGATTTGCCAGTCCGATATCTTCATAGGCCATCACAAGCAATCTCCTGCATACTGCGATCAAATCCCCCGACTCAAGCAGATTGGCCAAATAGTATAAGCTGGCATTTACATCGCTGCCCCTGACCGATTTTTGCAAAGCGGACAATAGATTATAAAAATGGGAACCGGCTTTATCCCCATATATTCCTATGCGTTTTGACAATTGTTCAATTATGCGGTCTTCCACTTTCACCGTACCGTCCATTTCTTCGGAAGCATGAAAGACCGATTCCAATAGGGTCAGGGCTTTCCGGGCATCACCATTGGAAGCGATCGCAATGTCCGTCAATTGTTCATCCGAAATGTCGATGGAATATTTTCCTAAACCCCGCTCTTCATCTGCCAGTGCCCTTTTTAATAATTGCACCAATTCTTCAGGGGTCAGCCGTTTTAATTGAAAAATCTCCCCGCAACGGGAACGGATGGCCGGATTCACATCATGGTAAGGATTTTCCGTTGTAGCCCCAATCAAAATGATTGACCCGTTTTCTACATGGGGTAATAATGTATCTTGTTGCAGTTTATTGAACCTATGAATCTCATCTAAAAATAATAGGACTTTTCCACTGAGCCTTGCTTCTGATACAATTTGTTCGACATCCTTTTTTCCGGCAATTGTCGCGTTGAGTGGAAAAAAAGGGAGTTTTGTGCTTCCCGCAATTGCATAAGCGATGGAAGTTTTCCCGGTTCCCGGTTCACCGTATAATAACATTGATGGCACATAGCCGTTTTGAACCATTTTATATAAAACGGTATCTTTTCCGACGATATGCTGTTGTCCAACCACTTCGTCCAAATTTCTTGGTCGCATTCGGAAAGCTAAAGGTTCGTTATGCATGGTATATCCTCCGATGAACTAATAAAAAGTTTTCATATAAAATTATAATAGACCTTTTCCAAGTGGAATAAAAGGTGTTATGGTATACTTGACTAAGAATATCGGAAATAGAAATTTGAGGTGTATAAGATGAGAATATCAACAAAAGGCAGATATGGGTTAACAATTATGATTGAGTTGGCAAAACATTATGGGGATGGACCTCTTCCGCTGCGCAAAATTGCGGAAGAAAAAAATCTTTCAGAGGCATACTTGGAGCAGTTGGTATCACCTTTGCGTATCGCCGGTTTGGTGAAAAGTGTCCGCGGTGCTTATGGGGGCTATTTACTTGCCATACCGCCCAGCAAAATTTCCGCGGCGGATGTGATCCGCGTGTTGGAAGGACCAATCCAGCCGGTTGAGGGGATAGAAGATGAAGAGCCGCCTCAACAACAACTTTGGATCCGAATCCGCGACGCAGTAAAACAAGTGCTTGATACAACAACCATTGAGGATTTGGCAAATTACAGCGAAGATACCGAATATGACGGATATATGTTTTACATTTAATAAAGGAGTTTATCGGAATGCAAACCTTTTATTTAGATCACGCAGCAACTTCACCAGTGCACCCAGAAGTGATTGAAAAAATGACGGAAGCGATGACGAATGTTTACGGCAATCCATCAAGCATCCATGCGGCAGGCCGCTATGCAAGAAAGGTTTTGGATGAAGCGAGAAGCATATTGGCTCGATCCATCGGTGCGAAAGATACGGAAATCATTTTCACAAGCGGAGGAACAGAAGGGGACAACACGGCCATCTTTGGGGTGGCACAAGCTTTAAAATCGAAAGGAAAACATATTATTACGACAGCAGTGGAGCATCATGCAGTACTACACAGTTGTGAACAGCTTGAAAAAGCGGGGTTTGAAGTAACCTATTTGCCCGTGGATGAAACCGGTCGCATTTCGGTGGAATCGGTAAAAGAGGCTTTGCGTGAAGATACGATTTTAGTGACCATCATGTTTGGAAACAATGAAGTGGGTACCATTCAACCAATCAAAGAAATCGGGGAATTACTGAAAAACCATCAGGCGGTTTTCCATACGGATGCGGTACAGGCATATGGACTGGAAAAAATCGATGTGAATGAACTGCATGTCGATCTTTTAAGCGTTTCCAGCCATAAAATCAATGGGCCTAAGGGAATCGGCTTTCTATATCAACGGGAAAAAACGCCTTTCACCGCCACTTTTTACGGAGGTTCCCAGGAAAGAAAACGGAGAGCGGGAACGGAAAATGTCCATGCTGCCGTCGGTTTTGCAAAAGCCGTTGAAATTGCACAACGGGAAATGGAAACAAAACGGCAAACCTATCTCCAATTCCGAAAAATCTTTTTGGAGGTTTTGGAACAGGAACAAATTTCTTATAAAGTGAATGGACATGAGGAATATTTCCTTAAACATATCTTGAACATCAGTTTTCCAGGTATGGATGTTGAATCATTCCTTGTGAATTTGGACATGGATGGAGTTTATGCTTCCAGCGGATCTGCTTGTACGGCAGGTTCCATCGACCCGTCTCACGTGCTTGTCGCAATGTACGGAAAAGGTGCTCCGGAACTTCGCAATTCCATTCGATTCAGTTTCGGGTTGGGATTGACAGAGGCAGACATTCAACAAGCTGCGGAAAGAACAGCAAGAATAGTAAAAAGAATGACGAATTCATTGAATTAGAAAAGGTGAAGGAATAAATGACAGAAACTCGAGACCCATCACAAATTCGTGTCGTTGTTGGAATGAGCGGTGGGGTGGATTCATCTGTTGCTGCCTATTTATTGAAGCAGCAAGGTTATGATGTGATCGGCATCTTCATGAAAAACTGGGATGATACAGATGAAAACGGTGTTTGCACCGCAACGGAAGATTATGAAGATGTCATCAAAGTATGCAACCAAATCGGAATCCCTTATTATGCGGTGAATTTTGAGAAAGAATATTGGGATAAAGTGTTTACTTACTTTTTGGAAGAATACAAAGCCGGACGGACGCCGAATCCGGATGTGATGTGCAACAAGGAAATCAAATTCAAAGCTTTCCTTGAACATGCATTGAAACTTGGGGCGGATTATTTGGCAACGGGGCATTATGCCCGTGTGGAAGAGCGTGACGGTGAAGTTGTTTTATTGCGTGGCGTCGATCGAAATAAAGACCAAACCTATTTTTTAAATCAATTGACGCAGGAACAATTGAAAAAGGTCATGTTTCCAATCGGACATCTGGAGAAAAAGAAAGTCCGGGAAATTGCGGAAGAAGCGGGGCTGGCAACAGCGAAGAAAAAAGACTCAACGGGCATTTGTTTTATTGGTGAACGAAACTTCAAAGAATTCTTGAGCAATTACTTGCCGGCTCAACCGGGCAACATGGAAACGCTGGATGGAAAAGTGATGGGAAAACATGACGGATTAATGTATTATACGATTGGCCAGCGACATGGACTTGGAATTGGAGGAGCAGGGGAACCTTGGTTTGTGGTCGGAAAAGACTTAAAACGGAATGTGTTGTATGTCGGACAAGGTTTCCACAATGAAGCCCTGTACTCCACTTCTTTAAAGGCGATCAATATGAGCTTTACATCCAATAAACCGAAACCGAAGAAATTCGCTTGCACGGCAAAATTCCGTTACCGTCAGGAAGATTCGCCGGTGGAAGTGGAGTTGTTGGATGATCATCGCGCAGTCATTACGTTCCAGGTGCCACAGCGGGCCATTACGCCTGGACAAGCCGTCGTTCTATATGATGGAGAGGTATGTTTAGGCGGCGGAACAATCGACGAAGTGTTTAAAAACGGAGAAAAATTGACGTATGTAGGATAACGGGCGACTGATTTGGTCGCCTCTTTTCATGAGAGGTGAAGACGATGAACTATAATGAAGAAGGAATCAAAGCGCTGCAAGAAAAACGCTATGAAGATGCCGTAAAAGCCTTTACAGAAGCCATCGAACAAAATCCGGAAGATCCGGTCGGCTACATCAACTTTGGAAATGTATTGGCTGCCATGAATGAGATTGAACGGGCGGAACGGTTTTTCCAAAAAGCCATCACCCTTGATGAAAAAGCGGCAACGGCTTATTATGGTCTCGCCAATTTGTATTATAATTCGGAACGCTTTTTGGAGGCGGCCAAACTTTATCAGAAGTCGATCGAGTATGGAATTGAAGGTGCCGACAGCTACTACATGCTGGGAAAATGTTTTGAGAAGGAAAACCAGGTGAAATTGGCCCTTCCATATATGCAGCGGGCGGCGGAACTTGCGCCGGACGATCTGCAAATCCGTTTAAGCTACGGCATTATTTTATGCAAGTTGGAAATGTTTGATTTGGCAAAAACAGAGTTGGAATATGTATTGGCGCAAGATGAAAAGAACGCGGATGCCCATTATAATTTGGGGGTGCTTTACGCCCTTTCGACAGACGATGCGGAAAAGGCCCTCCATCATTTGGAGCAGGCCTTCACCATCCAGCCGGAGCATGATCAGGCAAGGTATATATATGATATGATAAGTCTGCGTTTAAATAATGAAAAATAGGATGAGAATGAAAAAAAGCTGTATAGAAAGCGGGGACTTTCTATACGGCTTTTTTGATCATGCAAAAATAACGATCGGCCAATAAATTGTCCGCTTTGGCCATTATGGATTATTCCATTTGCATGGGAAGGAAGATACATATAAAAAAGCGAATGGAAATTTCCCGCATTTCCATTCGCCATTTTTGCAATCCCATTTATTTGCAATATTCCACAACATCCCGATATGGCAGGCTTCCTCCAAAAATATCCAACGCACTGCCGATCGTAACGTGCAGTTTCCCTCCGGATAATTCTTTAAATCGTTCCAAATCCTCCAAGGAACGGACTCCTCCGGCATAAGTGGTCGGAATGTTTGTCCATTTCGCCAAATCTTGAACCAATTCTTCCTGCATGCCGCTTTTTTTCCCTTCCACATCGACAGCGTGGATCAAAAATTCATCGCAATATTGTTCCAGGAAGGAGATGTTTGCCTGATTCACTTCAAAATCGCTGAATTTTGTCCATTTATCTGTCACGACAAACCATTTCCCGTCGCGTTTCCGGCAGCTTAAGTCAAGGACGATATGTTCCTTTCCAATCGCTTCAACAAGACGCTCCAATCGTTCCATATCCAGTTTTCCATCGTGGAATATGTAAGAGGTCACGATGACATGGCTGGCCCCCATGTCAATCCATTTCTTTGCATTGTCCGCATGGATGCCCCCGCCGATTTGAAGGCCGCCAGGGTAGGCAGTTAAAGCAAGTTTCGCCTGCTCTTCATTACCAGGACCCAACATGATGACATGTCCGCCCTTCAAGCCATCTCGTTTAAAAAGCTCGGCATAATAGGAAGCATCTTTTTCCGAAATGAAGTTTTCAACCACGTCCTTTTGACCCAAAGTGCTTCCGACAATTTGCTTCACTTTTCCTTCGTGTAAATCAATGCAAGGTCTAAATTCCATTCCATTCACGAATCCCTTCAACTGTTCTTTTTTATTACAATGATAACATTGGTCTCTCATTTTATCGAGAAGGGGAAGTTTCTATTTTATCAAAGTCCTTAAAAATGATATGATATTAAGAGATTTTACCGGAGAGGAGCGTATGAAAATGGAGGATTACCATGCTCATCAATATTCAGAGAAAACCTTTGTTTTAGGCCGTCCCATCGTTTCCATTTTTCATAACGCCTCCAACATGTATTCCATTGTGAAAGTGAAAATTAAAGAAACAAATTTGCAATATCAGGAAAAGGAAATTATTGTAGTCGGTTATTTTCCGGCCTTGGATGAAGAGCTTCACTATCGTTTTATCGGCAATTTGACGAATCATCCAAGATACGGGTTGCAATTTCAAGTGGAAACCTTTGAAAGGGAAGTTCCTGAGACAGAACAAGGGATCATCCACTATTTATCAAGCGATTTGTTTCCTGGGGTCGGCCCCAAAACGGCTGAGCTCATTGTAAAAACATTGGGGACCGATGCATTGAAAAAAATCATGGAAAATCCGTTTGTTCTGGATGAAGTGCCAAGGCTTTCCGAAGATAAAAAAATGACGATCCGAAGCACCCTGGAGAAAAATTTGGGTTTGGACCGGATTATGATTCAATTGAACGAATGGGGATTCGGGCCTCAATTGGGAATGAAAATCTATCAAACCTATAGGGAAGAAACGATTGAGCTGTTAACTCAAAATCCTTATCGGCTGATTGAAGAAGTGGAAGGGGTCGGTTTTGCGAAAGCCGATGAATTGGGAAGAAGACTGGGCATTACAGGGGCTCACCCTGACCGCATGAAAGCGGCGGTATTGCATGTGTTGAATCAAGCGGCTTTATCGGAAGGGCACGTTTATTTGGAGGCGGAACTCCTGTTGCCGGAAGTCAAAGGGATTTTGGAACAGAGCCAACCGGAGGAAATTCCGTATGAATCTTTATCGAAAGCGGTTATTGAGTTGGAGGAAGAAGGGAAAATTTGCGGGGAAGAAACGCGGATTTATTTGCCTTCCCTCTATTACAGTGAAGTGGGCATCGCAACAAAAATTCTCCAATTTGCCAAAAACAATGATCACGCTGAAAAGTTTTCAAAGGACGAGATTCGGAAAGCGATCGGGGAAGCAGAGGAACGCTTGGAAGTGACTTATGCGGAAACTCAGGCAAAGGCCATTGAACAAGCATTAAATTCTTCCATCATGATTTTGACTGGAGGGCCGGGAACAGGGAAAACGACGGTCATTCGGGGAATTGTGGAAGTCTTTGCGGAGCTTCATGGCCTTTCATTAAATCCAATGGAATATGCGAAGAAGGAAGAGCCTTTTCCGATTGTGTTGGCAGCACCAACCGGAAGAGCCGCAAAACGCTTGTCCGAATCGACGGGTCTGCCTGCCATGACCATTCACCGTTTGTTGGGGTTTAACGGCCAGGAGAAGGAAGAAGAGTCGGAGCGTGAAATACAGGGCCGCCTCATCATCATTGATGAAATGTCGATGGTGGATACATGGTTAAGCCACCAATTATTAAAAAGCATTTCGCCTGATGCCCAAGTGGTGCTCGTGGGGGACCAGGATCAATTGCCACCTGTGGGTCCTGGACAAGTGTTGAAGGATTTATTGGCGTCAGAAATCGTGCCGACCATCGAGCTGACGGAAGTGTACCGGCAAGCGGAAGGCTCAACGATTATCGAGATGGCCCACCAAATCAAAAAAGGGCAAATCCCCGATAATATCACGGGAAAAACTGGCGATCGCTCGTTTATTAAAGCGTCGGCCGATCAAATTGCAAGCGTCGTCACACAAGTGGTGAGAAGTGCCATTGCAAAGGGCCAATCCATCCGTGATATTCAGGTATTGGCGCCGATGTATAAAGGCCCGGCAGGCATTGATCGATTGAATAAAGAAATCCAGGAACTGGTGAATCCAAACGTGGATGGTACTCGAAAAGAAGTGAAATTTGGCGACACGGTTTTCCGCATCGGCGATAAAGTGTTGCAGCTGGTGAATCAGCCGGAGAGCAATGTGTTTAATGGCGATATTGGGGAAATCGTGTCGATTTTTCAAGCGAAAGAAACGGTGGAAAAACAGGATAAGGTCGTTGTTTCTTATGACGGCAATGAAGTGGTGTATGACAGAGGCGACTTGAATCAGATAACCCTCGCCTATTGCTGTTCCATTCATAAAGCGCAGGGTAGCGAATTCCAGACGGTGATCATGCCGATTGTCCGCAGCTATTCAAAAATGCTCCGAAGAAACCTGCTTTATACGGGAATCACCCGAGCAAAAAACTTTTTGATTTTATGCGGGGAGCCGGAAGAATTCGTCAAAGGGATCCAGCGCACGGACGATTTGAAACGTTTTACCACTTTGAGGGCCCGATTGAATCCCGCAAAGAAGAATGATGATCGAAATCAGGTAACGAAAATGGAAGGGGAGAAGCAGGATGAACAAATCGTGCCTCTTTCACCGGATGATGGCAATGAACAGCAGACGGCAGGCGATACTACTTCCCTTCCTCCTGTCCTGAATGCGGAAACAGCGCCCAAAATCCATCCGATGATAGGGATGGATGGTATCACCCCTTATGATTTTTTGGATGAATAAAAGGTGATAAAAAAACCGAACGATTGTTTGAATCTCTGATTTTGAGAGTCAGCAACGTTCGGTTTTTCTATTTATATCGATATTAAATGGCCAATTCCGGTTTCCGTTTGTTATTGAAAATTCTTCACTTTACGGCCATGAAGGAAAAAGTAAAGGATCACGGTTGCCAAAACGACAAAACTTAAACTGAAATACAATTGGCTGTAAGTCGTATACGGCTCAATAAATCCCAACAGATATGGGCCAAAGCCCAGACCCGCATCAAGGAAAATGAAGAATGTGGATGTGGCAAGTCCCATTCGATGGATGGTCGTCACTTTCACTGCAACGGCTTGAATGCAGGATTGCATGTTGCCATAACCCAGACCGATCAAAACCCCTGAAAACAGCAGTACAAAACTGTTATGTGCCGCACTTAAAACAATCAGTCCGATGGAAAAAAGAATAAACGCAGGATACATCACGTAGTTTGGGCCTTTCACATCCAACAGACGCCCGGAGAAAGGACGTGAACACAAAATAGCGATGGAGTAAACAAAGAAGAAGAAACTGGAGGCTTCCACCAAGCCAATTTCCTGCGCATAAAAATTCATGAAAGATAAAACCCCGGAATAGCATAATGCGGCAATGAGCATGATGAAAGAAATCGGGATGGCTTTCGGTTCAATAAAATTCGAAAGTTTGAATCCTTTAACGTCTTTTTCCGCCTTTTTCACCTCTTCAGGCTCAGTTACTTGGATAAAGAATGAGGTGATGAATGCGATGATTCCTAATAAAGTACATAATCCAAATACGATCAAGAAGCTTACATGCTGGCTCAAAAGCAACCCGATAAATGGACCGATGGCTGTCGCCAAAGTGGAACTCATACTGTAATACCCGATCCCTTCGCCTTTGCGGCTGTTGGGAATGACTTGGGCGACAATGGTTCCGGTTGCCGTCCCCGCAATACCGAGAGTCAAACCGTGCAAAAATCGCACAACTAAAAAGAACCAGATATTTAATTGAATAAAATATAAGAAGCTTGATAATGCAAAAAGGCAAGTGCCAATCAGCAATGTCCTTTTATAACCGATCGAATTGATGCCCCGGCCAATAAACAGTCTTCCGATTAATGTGGCGATGATGAAAATGCCTGTTGCAAGACCAGCTTGACTCGTGGTTGCGTGAAATTCCGTTTTAGCATAAACGGCTACTATGACAACTAATAGATAAAAGACAGATGTTAATAAAAAATTAATGGTTGACGTGATAATAAAATCTTTCGTCCATAGTTTTGTTTCATTCATTGATGTTTCCCTTCTTTTCTGTCAAATTGCTGCTGAATTTTCGAAAGTGTATGGAAAAAGTTTTGCAGTTCATCATCTGTAAGGTGTTCCAACATTTTTCTTTCGAAGCCCGATATTTTTTTACGGCAGGATGCATAAATTTCTTCTCCCAACGGTGTCAAATGAATCACCTTTTCTCTCCGATCCCGGCTTTCCCTTTTTTCGATTAATCGAAGTTCTTCCAAAGCGTTCACCCTGCGAGTGATGGACGGCTTTTCCACATTGTATCGTTTGGCGATTTCCACGAGTGTTGACGGACCGTTATGCTTTATGAAATAGATGACTTGCCATAAAGAATAGGACAGATTGTATTCGCCTAAAAGTTCATTCAATGCATTGATCAGTGGCCGATACAAGCGTAAATAATGTTGAAAAAATCCTTCCAAAGGATTTCACCTCCGATAAAATAGTTACCCTAGGTAACTATATCATTAAACTATTATATGTCAATAAAATGTTCCATTCCAATCATCCATTTTTCACCTTTCCGACTTAATGGCCGCTGTTCTTTCCCATTATCTGAATTGCGATGTATCTATGCCGGATCATCACCTATGTGCAATGTTATATATCAAATCGAGAATATTTATTAGCGATTTGAGAACGGAAAAGGGTTTAAATGATATAAAAATATAGATTTTGTGAAAATTTTTTGTTTTTGTTTGATATGTATTGGGGATAAAATGCTGATTTTTATAGCTTTTCGAGGTTTTTCATCTGGATATTAGATAGGTTTTATATAAAAATGAAATTGTTCTTTATATACAAAAAATCATAAAATGAATTACAAGAAAAAATTATACTACGAAAGAGTGATGGATGATGTGTGGAATAACTGGCTGGATTCAATGGGATCAAGATTTGAAGCATCACGAAGTCACGGTCAAAAAAATGGCCCAAACATTATCGAAAAGAGGGCCAGATACATCAAGCAATTTTTGTGACACACATGCAGCTCTAGGTCATACAAGACTAATCGTAGTAGATCCTGTCGGAGGCGTACAGCCGATGACCAAAACAAAAGGTGCGAATTCCTATACCATCGTTTATAATGGTGAGTTATACAATACTGAAGAACTGCGGGAAGCACTGATAAAACGGGGATACCAATTTCAGTCCCACTCGGATACGGAAGTGTTGTTAACGGCATATATGGAATGGAAAGAGGATTGTGTCAACTTTCTCAATGGAATATATGCTTTCGCTGTTTGGGACGCTTCTTGTGAAAAACTGTACATGGCCCGCGACAGGCTGGGTGTGAAACCTTTATTTTATAAACATGACGGAAACAGGTTGCTTTTTGGTTCGGAGTTGAAGGCGATTTTGGCTCATCCCCAAGTAAAAGCGGAAATTGACCGGGAAGGGTTGCGGGAAATCTTTGGTTTAGGCCCATCCAGAACTCCTGGTCACGGTATATTCAAAGGAATCAATGAATTAAGACCCGCCCACTTTTTGACATTCGATCGTCACGGTCTCCGCATTCAACGATATTGGAATGTAAAGAGTGAAACCCATGAACATTCGTTGGATGAAACCATCGAACATGTCCGATTTCTCATCAAAGATGCAGTGGAAAGACAACTGGTTGCGGATGTTCCTGTTTGCACCTTTTTGTCAGGAGGGTTGGATTCCAGCGCCATAACAACCATTGCTTCAAATTACTTCAATAAGAATGGCAGAGGACCCCTTAGCACCTATTCGATAGATTATGAAGAAAACAGTGCCTACTTTCAAAAAAGTTTGTTTCAACCGGATGAAGATCGTCCATGGATTGAAAAAGTCGTTCAGCATTTGGGCGTGAAACACCACTCGATTATCCTGACCCACGAACAGCTTGCTGACACATTGGAGGAGGCGGTGATTGCCAAAGATTTGCCAGGCATGGCGGATATTGATTCTTCTTTGCTTTTATTTTCAAAGGAGATCAAAAAGCAGTTTACCGTCGCGCTTTCCGGTGAATGTGCCGATGAAATTTTCGGCGGATATCCATGGTTTTATAAAGAAGAATTGTTACAAGGCGACAGCTTCCCTTGGATGCAATCGCAAACGTTAAGGCAAAATCTTTTATTGCCCTATTGGAAGGAAAAATTGAAATTGACGGACTACGTTCACCAAAGATATAAGGAAACCATTCAGGAAGTGCCGAAGCTTGAAGGCGAAGATCCTGTCGAAGCAAGACGCAGGGAAATGTTTTATATGAACATGGTATGGTTTATGTCGACCCTGCTGGATCGGAAAGATCGAATGAGCATGGCAGCCAGTCTTGAGGTGCGTGTCCCTTTTGCAGACCATCGGATCGTTGAATATGCATGGAATATACCTTGGGAAATGAAAATGTTGGACGGAAGGGAGAAAGGATTATTACGGAAAGCATTGGAGGGAATCCTTCCAAATGAAATCATTTACCGTAAAAAAAGCCCTTATCCAAAAACACATCATCCAAAATATACAAAGCTGGTAAAAGAGTTGTTGCAGCAAATCATTGATAAGAAAAATCCTCCAATTTTTCAGCTGCTTTCAAAGGAAAAAATAAAAGAAATACTGGCTCTCGATGGGGCGACGAAATTGCCGTGGTTCGGGCAATTGATGACAGGCCCTCAACTTCTCGCACATTTAGTGCAAGTGAATATGTGGTTTGACAAATACAATGTAAATCTCGTTGACGCATAGTTCCGTTTTAAATTTCTCCCGTCACCAAAGTGCCGACCTTTGGCAAGGGGCGGGAGAATCCCAAAAGCTTGACCAATCATGGAAAGGAAGGCGATTCAAATGTTAAATTTAAGCCCTGAACAATTCGTCATTAAACCGGCATTGGCGACAATCAATTGTGAACCGAATTGGCAATGGAAAAGAAAAGCGCCAATACCGAATTTTGATTTGTTATATATTTGGAGCGGCAAAGGCAATTTAAGATTGAACGGAAAAGATTATCCATTGCAAAGAGGCACTTGTTTTCTGTTCAGACCAGGCGATTGGACGACAGCTACCCAAGATCCGGCTAATCCGCTGGTGATTACGTATATTCACTTTGATGTCACTGGTGAACCCGAGATCATTCCAAATCATCATCGCATTTTGCAAGACCGTATCCATTTTGAATCATTATTGAGCCAATATGTCCGATTATTCCTGGTGGATACTTATGGCGCCGAAATGGAAGGAAAACTGATTCTAAAACAATTGATGATTCATTTGTTGCGGGCAGACCAACAGGAAGAGACTCAACAAAAAGAAGAAGGCGAAGAATTGCAAAGCCAAATTCTTTATACGATCAGGGAAGTGGCCAATTATGTGCAGCAGCATCCCGGAGAAAATCATACAGTCGAAAGTTTGGCTGCGCGCGCAAACTTTTCACCTCGTTATTTCTCAAAAAAATTCAAAGAAATCATGGGACAAACCATCCAATCGTATATTGTGGAAACCCGCATCAAAAGAGCAGAGCATTTATTGCATTATACAGGGATGTCAGTAACGGAAGTGGCCGATGCCCTGGGGTATAACAATATTCACTTTTTCAGCCGCCAATTCAAAGCTTATACGGGTAAAAGCCCGTCGGAAATTCGTATGATTTCAGGGATCCGAAAACCCAGTATAACGAAAATGCCATCAAAAAGGAAAAAAAATGCGTAAGTTTAACACCAATGGTTTTATATAGGAAAGCCGACATTTTCCGAAATGAAAATGTCGGTTTTTTTTATTTCTTTTCAAACATTTGAAGATTTCCGCCATAATGGCCGGTTTTGTTCCGGAGATATTCCTTCTTCCGTGGCTGCCTGTCGTTCTTTGGAAGCCGGGGAAAATTCTGATTCAAAATGGGCGGTGAAAACATGTCTATTACTGCATTCTTAAAAACGTCCGGTTTTGCCGGCAGCGCAATACGATGGTCCTTTTCTGATGGAAAGGAAGATAGGCGGTTTGTCATGGATTGGTTTAAGGGAGATAAATGCCAATTTAAGAATAATGTTTGTCCTTTTTATGGACAATGTTCGGTTTTTCTTTCAAAAAGTAGTGCAAAATAGTGCAAATATTCGACTCAATAGTCTAAATATTTTTATTTCTCCTCTTGGTAGGATGTATATATAAGAAAACAGGAAGAATTAAGGGGTGCAGAAAATGAAAGAACTACTCAACCAAGGCTTATACAATCCACAACTGGAACATGACTCGTGTGGAATCGCCTTATTAGCAAATATAAAAGGAGAAAAATCACATTCTCTTGTATCCCAAGCGCTAATTGCCCTTGAGAGGTTGACGCATCGCGGGGGACGGGATGATAAGGAAACGTTGGGTGATGGATCCGGCATTTTGACGGATATCCCTCATGAGTTATTTTCCAAAGAGTGGGAAAAGCAAGGAAAACAACTTCCTCCATCCGGACGTTACGGGGTTATGATGATTTTTCTTCCTAATGAAGAATCAAAATTGCTTGAATATAAAGCAAGAATCGAAGAAATCGTTGAAAAGAACAGTTTGGAGCTGTTTGGATGGCGTACGGTGCCAACGAACGAAGAAGCTCTGCAAAAGGAAGCAATCGAGTCAGCCCCTTCAATTCACCAATTATTTGTGTTACCTGCAACTGAGCTTGAACAAGACGATTTTGAAAGACGTTTATATGTAACTCGTCGCAGAATCGAAAAGACATTCAGCGAGTTTGAAAAGAATAAAGATGCATGTTATATCTCCAGTTTCTCATCGAGAACGATTGTATATAAAGGGCTGCTATTACCGAAACAATTAAGCAGTTTCTATTTGGATTTGCTCAATGAAAATTTCAAATCGAAAATGGCGATGGTTCATAACCGTTTCAGTACGAACACTTTCCCAAGCTGGAGCAGAGCCCAGCCGAACCGTATGATCATGCATAATGGGGAAATCAATACAATCAACGGCAATGTGAATTGGATTTTCGCCAGGGAAGCATCCATGCATTCAGATGCATTCGGTGTGGATCAAAAAGAACTTCATCCAATTGTGAACTTGGATGGCAGCGACTCGGCAATGTTTGACAATGTGCTGGAACATTTGGTGTTGTCCGGATGGTCTTTGCCACAGGCGATGATGATGATGATTCCGGAACCTTGGCAAAATAATACATTGCTTTCAAAGAAACAAAAGGCTTTCTACCAATACCATAGCTTGTTGATGGAGCCTTGGGACGGTCCTGCCGCAATGGGATTCTCTAACGGAAAACAGGCGGGTGCTTGCCTAGACCGCAACGGTTTGCGGCCAGCGAGATTTGTTTTGACAGACGACGACTTTTTCTATTTATCTTCGGAAGTGGGCGTTGTCGATATTCCAGAGGAAAAAATCATCCAAAAAGGCCGCCTGAAACCTGGCCAAATGTTATTAGTTGATTTTGAGAAAAAAGCGCTATTGTTCGATGAAGAATTGAAACATCAACTCATCAACGAACACCCATATGATCAATGGGCAGCTGAAATAATCATTCCTTTGGAGAATATTCCTTCTCTGAATCTGGAAAAATCGAGAAAGATTAATAAAAAACAATTGGTCCGCCTTCAAAAAGCGTTTGGTTATACATTTGAAGAGTGGGAGAAATATATCAAACCCCTGGCAACCCGCGGGGACGATCCGGTCGGTTCCATGGGCTACGATGGTCCACTTGCCGTTTTATCAAAAAGACCGCAATTGTTGTTCAACTACTTTAAACAACGGTTTGCGCAAGTAACCAATCCTCCGATTGATGCCATCCGGGAAGAGTACGTGACATCCATGGAAGTGTATTTGGGGGGAGAAGGCAATCTATTAAATCCGAAAAGGGAAGAATATCAAAAAATTAAACTGAAAACGCCAATCTTAACTAATAACGATTGGGTGAAACTGATCGGTTTGCATTTGAACGGATGGAGAGTAAAAAAACTGTCATCCTTATTCCCTGCAAAACAGCCGGAACTGATGGAAGAATATTTGGAGAAATTACTTAAAAAAGCTGAAAAAGCGGCAAAGGACGGATACCAGTTGCTTGTCGTAAGCGACCGCGGCACAAACAAAGAAAATGCGGCCATTCCATCATTGCTCGCCGTATCCAGCATCCATCATCATTTAATCAAGCAAGGTCTCCGCAACAAAGTGAGCATTATTGTTGAATCGGGAGAACCGAGAGAAGTTCATCATTTTGCGGCACTGCTCGGCTATGGAGCAAATGCGATATACCCTTACCTGGTATGCGCATCCCTTTCCCAATTGGAAGAAAGCGCGGAATACGATTTCATTGGAAAATACGTAAAAGGGATTACAAAAGGCATATTGAAAGTCATGTCCAAAATGGGAATTTCTACGGTCCAAAGCTATATCGGCGCTCAAATATTCGAAGCGGTCGGCATCAGCAAAGAAGTCATAGATCGTTATTTCCCGCGGACGATTTCACAAATCGGCGGTCTTGACATAGCGGACATTGCCAAGGAAACCGTTGCCCGCCACAACAAGGCCTGGGAAGATGAAAAACCTTTATTGGAAGAAGGCTCCGATTTCCAATGGCGCAAAAACGGGGAAGAACACCTCTATCGTCCGGAAACAATTCATACGTTGCAGCTTGCCTGCCGCACAGGAAAATATGAGCTTTATAAAAAATACAGCGAGATGCTGTCAAAAGAAAGCAATACGACTTTAAGGGCATTGTTTGAATTGAAAAGCGACCGGACACCGATCCCGATTGACGAAGTGGAACCAATCGAATCGATTTTTAAACGATTCAAAACGGGTGCGATGTCTTTCGGATCCATCAGCAAAGAAGCCCATGAAGCCATTGCCATTGCCATGAACCGGATCGGCGCAAAAAGCAACTCTGGTGAGGGCGGGGAAGATCCAAACCGCTATATTCCACTGCCAAACGGCGATTCAAAATTAAGCCGCATTAAACAAGTGGCTTCCGGACGATTTGGCGTCACAAGTCATTATTTAGTGAACTGCGACGAAATCCAAATCAAAATGGCACAAGGGGCAAAGCCTGGTGAAGGTGGCCAGCTTGCCGGCCATAAGGTGACGGTGGAAGTTGCAAAAACGAGAGGTTCAACTCCTGGAATCGAGCTGATTTCACCACCTCCTCACCACGATATTTACTCGATTGAAGATTTGGAACAATTGATTTACGACTTGAAAAATGCCAATCCGGAAGCACGGATCAACGTCAAACTCGTTTCCGAAAGCGGTGTAGGAACTATCGCAGCGGGTGTGGCGAAAGCGAAAGCAGACGTGATTCTCATCAGCGGTTATGACGGCGGAACAGGCGCAGCAGCCAGAACGAGCATCAAGCATGCCGGTCTTCCATGGGAATTGGGGCTGGCGGAAGCCCATCAAACGTTGATGCTGAACGGATTGAGAAACAAAGTGGTTCTTGAAACAGACGGAAAATTGATGAACGGAAAAGATGTCATCATCGGTGCATTATTGGGTGCGGAAGAGTTCGGTTTCTCCACGTTGCCGCTTGTCTCACTTGGTTGTGTAATGA
Source organism: Ureibacillus suwonensis (assembly GCF_042655065.1). Lineage (NCBI taxonomy): Bacteria > Bacillati > Bacillota > Bacilli > Caryophanales > Caryophanaceae > Ureibacillus > Ureibacillus suwonensis. Next base: position 44,279 of record NZ_JBHSNQ010000082.1, on the reverse strand, counting down.
TGAGGGTTTGCCATTTGGATACATGCCCTGTAGGAGTTGCGACTCAAAATCCGGAACTCAGAAAGAAAATGACCGGTACTGCCGATCACGTGGTGCATTTGATGCACTTCATCGCACAGGAAGTTCGCGAATTAATGGCAGAGCTGGGCTTTAGAACATTGGATGAGTTGATTGGAAGAACAGACATCATTCAGGTCAAAGATGATGTGGATTGGAAAGAACGGAAACTGGACTTTTCTCCTCTATTCGTCAGATACGAAGGAGATCGAACAGCAACCGAAAGCCAAAATCATCAATTGGAAGAAACGTTGGATTATCAAAAATTGATTCCATTAAGTCAAAGGGCTATAACAAGCAAACAGCCTGTTCAAATTTCGCTTCCAATCCGGAATACAAACCGTTCAGTCGGTACAATGCTCGGATATGAAGTTTCGAAAAAGTACGGAAGCGAAGGGTTAAAAGAAGATACGATCCAAGTCCATTTCCAAGGTTCAGCCGGCCAAAGCTTTGGTGCATTCATTCCAAAAGGCATCACATTAAAGCTTGAAGGAGAAGCCAACGACTATGTCGGAAAAGGATTATCCGGCGGAAAAATCATCGTTGCTCCTCCAACGGATACAAAGCGGTTGGCGGAAGAAAATGTGATTATCGGCAACGCCGCTTTCTACGGTGCAACAAGCGGTAAAGCATTTATCCGCGGCAAAGCGGGAGAAAGGTTCTGTGTCAGAAACAGCGGAGCGCATGTTGTAGTGGAAGGAACAGGAGATCACGGTTGTGAATACATGACAGGCGGCCGGGTAGTGATTTTGGGAGAAGTCGGAAAGAACTTTGCAGCCGGCATGTCCGGGGGTATCGCATATATTTATTCTCCAGCCAATGAACATTTCACTGAAGTTTACAACGATGAACTTGTCATGCTGGAAGAGATTAATGACCAACAAGAATTGAGCTTTGTCAATGCTCTGATCAAAGAACATTACCAACAAACAAAAAGTACTGTGGCGAAACGAATCCTTCAAAATTGGGAGTTTGAAGCAGCGAATTTTATTCGCGTCATTCCATACAAATACAAAGAAATTTTGGAAAAAGAAGAACAGTACTTGGCAAAAAGTTATTTAGCGTAAGAGGGCGGTGAAGAAAATGGGAAAACCTACTGGATTTTTAGAATATAAACGACAAAATGCCCAGTATCGGGATCCGTTGGAGAGAATTCAAGACTGGAAGGAAATTTCAAACCTTCCACAGGAAAGCGACTTGGTCAAACAGGCAGCTCGATGCATGGATTGCGGTGTTCCATTTTGTCAAAACGGCTCTCTTGTTGGAGGCATGTCAACGGGATGTCCAATATTCAACTTGATCCCTGAATGGAATGAACTTGTTTATAGAGGGAATTGGAAAGAAGCTTATGATCGATTGAGCATTACGAACCCTTTCCCAGAGTTTACAGGAAGGGCATGTCCAGCTCCTTGTGAGGCTGGATGTGTCGCTTCCCTCTATGAAAGTTCGGTAACCATTAAAAATATTGAATTGGCCATCATCGAAAAAGCTTTTGAAGAAGGATGGGTAAAACCGCAAATACCTAAGGAGAGAACAGGAGTCAAAATTGCGGTGGTCGGCTCCGGTCCAGCCGGTCTGGCTTGCGCGCATGAATTGAACAATTACGGACATTCGGTAACAGTTTTTGAAAGAAGCGACCGGATTGGAGGCCTCCTTACTTACGGGATTCCGAAAATGAAAATTGAACAGCATGCCGTAGACCGCAGAATCCGTGTCATGGAAGAATCGGGCATCACCTTCTTGACGAATGTGGAAGTGGGAAAAGATTATTCCTTGGAAAAACTGCAAAAAGAATTTGATGCAGTGATTCTTTGCACGGGTGCCACAAAACCGCGGGATCTGCAAGTAAATGGAAGAAACTTGGGCGGTATCCATTTTGCGATGGATTTCCTGCACGCCAATACAAAAAGCATGTTGGATTCCAATTTTAAAAATGGCCAATATATTTCTGCCGAAGGAAAAGATGTAGTGGTCATCGGCGGTGGTGACACGGCAGTCGATTGTATCGCTACATCACTCAGACAAAATTGCAAAAGTGTGATTCAATTCGATATTTATCCGAAACGTCCAACGGAAAGAGAGGCAGATAATCCATGGCCGCAATATCCAATGGTTTATAAGCTGGATTACGGCCAGGAAGAAGCCAAAGCAAAATTTGGCGATGATCCAAGATTATTTGCCACTACCGCTTTGGAATTCATCGGGAATGAGGAAGGTCAACTCACTGCAGTCAAATGCGTGGGGATCAGAACCATATTCAATGAAAATGGTGAAAAGATCCGGGAACCGATCCCAAATACCGAAAAAATCATTCCGGCCCAACTGGTTCTACTGGCCATTGGATTTGAAGGGCCTGAACGGGAACTCTTTGATCAATTAAACATCGATTGGAAAGAGATAAAAAACAGCCGTTCTTATCAGACAAAAGTGGAAAACGTCTTTGTGGCGGGTGATGCAAGACGCGGCCAAAGTTTAATCGTTTGGGCGATCCAGGAAGGCAAAGAAGCCGCAAAAAGCTGCCATGAATATGTAACAAGTAAAGTAAACTTATCAATTTAGGAGGGATACGGTGCAAGCAGTTGATTATATCCAACAGTTATTTGCAGATCGAATTGGAGGTCCCTCTTTCGGTCTAAAGGAAGAAATATTCAAATTCGAAAAAATTAAAAGAGCCAAAAGATTGGCGGTGAAAGAAAAGCCTGACGTGCCATTGATTGATTTGGGCGTTGGCGAGCCGGATGCAATGGCAGACAAGAGGGTCGTTGACAAGTTGTATGAGGAGGCGGCAAAACCTGAAAACCGGTTTTATTCAGATAACGGAATCCAGGAATTTAAAGAAGCGGCTGCCCGCTATATGGAGGAAGTGTTTGGTGTTCCGGACCTGGATCCGGAGACGGAAATCAACCACGTCATCGGTTCAAAATCAGGCTTGAGCTTGCTGCCCGCTGCTTTCATCAATCCCGGAGATATTACATTGATGCCATCACCTTGTTATCCGGTGCTCGCCACTTATACGAAATATTTCGGTGGAGAAGTTGTCCATCTTCCGCTATTAAAAGAAAATGGATTTTTACCCCAACTGGATCAAATCGATCCGGAAGTGCTGAAAAAAGCCAAACTGCTCTATTTAAATTATCCAAACAACCCTACTGGCGCAGTGGCAACCAAAGAGTTTTTCGAAGAAGTTGTCGAATTTGCCAGAACCCATCAAATCATTGTTGTCCACGACGCAGCTTATGCCGCATTGATGTTTGACGGCGAAAAACCGCTTAGCTTTTTATCCGTACCTGGAGCAAAAGAAGTCGGCGTAGAGCTTCATTCATTATCCAAGTCTTTCAATATGACCGGTTGGAGAATAGGGTTTATTGCCGGAAATCCGAAATTGATCAAAGCATTCCAAACGGTAAAAGATAACAGCGATTCCGGTCAATTCATCCCTATTCAAAAGGCCGCAAGTTTTGCGTTATCCCATCCGGAAATAACGGAGGAAACGGCGAAAAAATATTCCCGCCGCCATGAATTGCTGGTGCAAATCCTTCAAGGATGCGGTTTTGAAGTGGAAAAACCGAAAGGCTCCTTTTACTTATATGCCGAAGCTCCAATCGGGGTGGCAGGAGGGCCAACATTCCAAACAGCGGAGGATTTTTCACAATACCTTATCCGGGAACATCTCATTTCAACCGTTCCGTGGGATGATGCGGGAGGTTTCATCAGATTTTCCGTCACCTTTGAAGCTGATTCAGAAGAAGAAGAGTTGCAAGTGATGAAGGAAATTGAAAGGCGCCTGAAAGGGGAAAAGTTCATTTTTAAAAGAAGGTGATGTAATGCTATTTACAAAAATGCATGGGTTAGGAAACAACTATATTTTTATCAATCTTTTGGAACACTCATTACAAGAAGAATTCCTTCCAACATTGGCAAGAAATCTTTCCAATGTGAGATTTGGCATTGGTTCTGATGGAATGATCCTTATCTGCGATTCCAAAGTGGCCGACTTCCGGATGCGAATTTTCAACGCGGACGGATCGGAAGGGAAAAATTGCGGCAACGGATTAAGATGTGTAGCGAAATATTTATATGATCATCAATTTGTGGATTCCGAGAGTTTTACAATTGAAACCCTCGGCGGAATTGTAGAAGTTCATATATCCGAAAAGAAAAAAGAAGTGGAATTTGTCACGGTTGATATGGGTGAACCGAAATTGCTGAAAGGAATGGTTCCAATGATTGGTGAACCCATGACGGTGACCATCGATGAACCGTTCACCATCGGCGGAGAACTCTATCACCTGACTTGCGTTTCAATGGGCAACCCCCACGCCATCATGTTTGTGGATAATGTCCATGATGTGCCCCTTGAAAAAATAGGTCCAATCATCGAACATTCCGACATCTTCCCGGAGAGGGTGAATGTAGGAATTGTAACAGTGAAGAAACCGAATGAACTCGACTATCGGGTTTGGGAAAGAGGATCAGGCATTACAATGGCTTGCGGTACAGGTGCTTGTGCAGCGGTAGTCGCGGCCACATTAAATAAAAAAATTGAGAAGAACCAAATTATTACTGTCCACCTGCCGGGAGGTGATTTAGAGATTCGTTGGGACGAAAATAACCATGTTTGGATGAAAGGTAGAGCAGAGTACATTTGCCATGGTGAAATCAAATTGGAAGATTTCATCAAAGAAAAGATGCCAAAAGCGTCTGGTCAATAAATTTGGATTTTAAATATGAGGAGGAATTATTCATGAGCAAAAATTATACAAAAGAAGACATTTTAAAAATGGCAGAACAGGAAAACGTACGCTATATCCGTTTACAATTCACGGATTTATTCGGAATCATTAAAAACGTTGAAGTTCCTTTAAGCCAATTGCCAAAAGCTTTGGATAACAAAATCATGTTTGACGGTTCTTCCATCGAAGGATTTGTAAGAATCGAAGAATCCGATATGTATCTGTATCCTGATTTAAACACATGGCTCATTTTCCCTTGGGAAACTGAACATGGGAAAGTTGCCCGTTTGATTTGTGACGTATATTTACCGGACGGCAATCCATTCCCTGGCGATCCTCGAAGCGTTCTGAAAAAAGTGCTAAAAGAAGCGAACGAACTTGGATTTACAGCAATGAACGTAGGTCCGGAACCGGAATTCTTCCTATTTAAAACAGATGCGAACGGCAATCCGACAATGGAATTGAACGACCAAGGCGGTTATTTCGATTTGGCGCCAACGGATCTTGGTGAAAACTGCCGACGTGACATCGTGCTAACATTGGAAGAAATGGGATTTGAAATCGAAGCCTCCCATCACGAAGTTGCCCCTGGTCAGCATGAAATTGATTTCAAATATGCCAATGCAGTAGAAGCGGCTGACCAAATTCAAACATTCAAATTAGTCGTGAAAAACATCGCGAGAAAACATGGATTACATGCCACATTCATGCCAAAACCTCTCTACGGAGTAAACGGTTCAGGAATGCACTGCCACCAATCTCTATTCCGCGGAAAAGAAAATGCCTTCTACGATGAAAACGATGAACTTGGTTTAAGTGAAACAGCGAAACAATATTTGGCAGGAATTTTGAAACATGCTTACAGTTTCGCAGCGATTACGAATCCAACAGTAAACTCATACAAACGTCTAGTTCCAGGTTATGAAGCACCATGTTATATTGCATGGTCCGGCAAAAACCGAAGCCCTCTTGTACGTGTTCCGGCAAGCCGTGGATTAAGTACCCGTATTGAATTGAGAAACCCGGATCCATCCGCAAACCCATATCTTGCATTAGCTGTAATGCTCGCAGCAGGTTTGGATGGCATCAAAAACAAATTGACTCTTTGCGATCCGGTAAACTCCAACATTTACACAATGGATGAACAACAATTGGATGACTTGAACATCAAAAGCCTTCCATCCAACTTGGAAGAAGCGATCAATGCATTGGAACAAAACGAAGTCATCAAAGCGGCACTTGGCGAACATATTACAACCCACTTCATTGAAGCAAAACGGATCGAGTGGGATGAATTCAGAATCAATGTGCATCCATGGGAACGTGAACGTTATATCACTCTATATTAAGGGGGACGATTTATGAAAAAAGTTGAAGTGATTACCCGTCCAGAAGTGTTCAAAGAATTAAGGGATAACTTATTTTCCATTGGAATCGGCGGCATGACCGTAACGGAAGCTGCCGGTTCCGGCAAACAAAAGGGAGTGGAAGGCTTATTCCGGGGTACTACCTTTGAAATAAGAGTTCTTCCAAAGTTGAAAATTGAAATGGTCATCGACGATGAGAAAGTGGAAGAAGTTGTGGAAGTGATTCAAAGAACTTGCAATACCGGATCGGTAGGTGATGGAAAAATCTTTATTATCCCTGTTGAAGAAGCGATCCGCATCCGTACAGGTGAACATGGAAAAGAAGCCATTATATAAGATGAGAGGAGTCGAGTTGAGATGAAGAAAAAAGTATTATCTATTTCGCCGTTATTATTGTTCGCTGCATTGCCAGCTTATGCGCAAGCGCCAACTGTCGAATCATTGGAATTGTCCATCAATCTCGTTTGGGTCATGTTAGGTGCAGTGTTGGTATTCTTCATGCATGCAGGTTTTACGTTGGTTGAAACCGGCTTTACGAGAGCGAAAAACTCATTGAACATCATCATGAAAAACTTCATAACAATCAGTATTGTTTCCATTTTATACTATTTTGTCGGATTTGGTTTCATGTTTGGCGATTCGGCGAACGGCATCATTGGAACAAATGGATTTTTATTATCCGGAAGGGAAGATATCGACTTTTTCGTCTTCCAGGCAATGTTTGCAGCAACTTCCATCACAATCATTTCGGGAGCGGTTGCTGAACGGATCAGAATCTCAAGCTATATCTTGATTGCTGTTGCAATGAGCGTCATCGTTTACCCGGTCATCGGCCATTGGATCTGGACAGGTGATGGATGGCTTGCTCAACTTGGCTTTACAGATTTCGCCGGTTCAACAGTAGTGCATTTGACTGGTGCGATTGCGGCATTGACCGTTGTCATTTTCCTTGGGCCACGTATCGGAAAATATACAGGCAAAAAAGTCAATGTGATTCCAGGCCACAACATTCCATTGGGAGCACTGGGTGTATTCGTACTTTGGTTAGGTTGGTTCGGTTTTAACGGTGCCAGCACCCTTGCGGCAGATACAACTTTGGTTCCACACGTGATTGCAACAACATTACTTTCGACTTCAGCCGCTTTTGTTACATCTGCCCTTTATACAAAAATCCGATTCGGAAAAATTGATCCTTCCATTTCATTAAACGGTGTTTTGGGCGGTTTGGTTGGGATCACGGCAGGTGCGGCGGATATCTCCATACTTGGATCCATTATTGTCGGATTCGTCTCAGGGATTTTATTGGTAGAAGGTGTCCGTTTCTTGGATACAAAAGTTCGAGTGGATGATCCGGTAGGTGCAATTGCGGTCCATGGTATTTGCGGTATTTGGGGAACACTTGCAATCGGTTTATTCTCGACTTCCAGCGGACTTTTCTACGGAGCAGGCGCTTCTCAATTGGGCATTCAGGCAATTGGTGTTTTAGCAGTCATTATCTATACAATGTTAATTGTCAGTGTAGTGACGGTCGTAATCAACTTCATTCTCCCAATCCGTGTATCAAGCCAAGATGAAATCGCAGGTCTCGATTATTCCGAACACGGCTCTTATGCATACGAATGGAGCCAAACATTGTTGGAAAGAGTGATCAATGGCAGTGAAGAAAAACCTGAACACGGTTTAGGATTGGCTGATCGATTGAACAACTTGACTCATGGAACGGTGAAAAGTAAAACTTCGTAAGAAATAGTGTAGTAAAAAACTTCCAAATAAGATGGCAAACCATCTTATTGGAAGTTTTTTTAATTTATCATTTTGTTTTTTGGGGTGAAAATGTCAAGACAGTTTGATTGAATAACGATCACATGGTCGAATACAGCAATAAGTTTTTTTACATTTGTAAAGTTTTGCAGATAAAGTATTTAGGCACTACCACCAATGGATAGTGCCTGAATTTGCTTAAATGGCGTTAAACGATTTGCTTAATTCAATGAAATAATCCAACGATTTCGGGTTGGCCATTGCACCCGGATTAATGGCTTTTCCGACCGGCATGCCAAGCAGAATTTTGCGGATTGGCACTTCTAATTTCTTTCCATTCAAAGTCTTTGGCACTTCCTCGACGACATGGATTTGATCCGGAACAAACCGGGGTGATAAGTTTTGCCGAATGGCATCCTTGATTTTTTGTGCAAATGCATCGTTGAATTGAGCCGGATCTTGCAAAACAATAAATAAGGCCAGGCAGGAAGGACGATCTCTATACTCCAGATCCACAACCAAACTGTCCAAAATTTCCGGGAAGGATTCTACAATTTTATAAATCTCGCTTGTCCCCATCCGTACACCGGAGCGGTTGATAGTTGCATCCGAACGGCCAAAAATGATGCAGCTTCCGTCTTCATTGATTTGAATCCAGTCCCCATGTCTCCAAACCTTTGGATAGGTGCTGAAGTAACTGTCCAAATAACGGCTGTAGTCCTCATCCCCCCAAAAATAGATCGGCATGGATGGCATCGGCTTTGTCACAACCAGTTCCCCCACAGAACCGATGATCGGATTGCCTTCCTCATCGTAGCTTTCCACTTTGGCCCCCAATGAGCGGGAAGGAATGATGCCTGCCCTTACCGGCAGCGTGATATTTCCTCCGACGAATCCGGTGCAAACGTCGGTTCCGCCGCTGATGGAAACAAGCAAGATGCCATCTTTAACAGATTCATAAACCCATTTGAAGCTGTTAGCTGATAATGGCGAAGCGGTTGATAAAACGGCGCGCAATTTTGGGAACTTAAAATGGCTGTTTGGTTTAAAGTTATGTTTGATGCAAACATCGATAAATGGAGCGCTTGTCCCAAATACGGTGATTCCCGCTTCTTCCGCAAACGCCCACAAGGCGGAGAGATCCGGATAGCTTGGGCTGCCATCATATAAAACAATGGTGCTGCCCACAATCAATCCGCTGACGAGCATGTTCCACATCATCCAGCCGGTTGTCGTAAACCAGAAGAAACGATCCTCTTTCCCTAAATCCGCTTCGATTTGCAGGGTTTTGATATGCTCGATTATAATGCCGCCATGGGAATGGACGATCGGTTTCGGCAATCCTGTCGTCCCGGAAGAATATAAAATCCAAAGAGGATGGTTGAATTCCACTTGTTCATATTCCAGTTCAGAAGATTTCTCTTTCACTGCATCCATCCAATGAACGGTTTTTGGGGACTTGAGTTCAGGTTGTTCCCCGACATGGTGGATGATGATGGAATGTTCGATGGATGGGATTTCATCCAATAAATGATGGATGGTATCCAGCTTGTCATATACCTTTCCGTTATATTGATAACCATTCACGGCGATGAGGAGCTTCGGTTCAATTTGTTTAAAACGGTCAACGACGCTGTTTAGACCAAAATCCGGCGATGCCACCGACCAGATGGCCCCGATGCTAGCACAAGCCAAAAAGCTGACAACCGTTTCAGGGATGTTTGGAGAATAGGCAACGACCCGATCGCCTTTTTGGATTCCGATTTTTTTCATATAGTCCGCCAGAGCTGCCACATCTTCGTAAAGCTGATTCCAGGAGATGGATCGGGCTGGTTGGTTTTCGGATTTATAAATGATGGCCGGACCCGGCAGTTCCTTATGTCGAAAAACTTGTTCCGTATAGTTCAAATGGGCATTTCGAAACCATTTGTAATAAGGCATTTGATCGCCTGTCAAAATGGAATCGTAAGGTTTGCTGTGGACAATGTTCCCATATTCCCAAATGGATTTCCAAAAAGCTTCTGTTTCGGTTGTGGACCATTCCCATAATGCTTGATGGGAATCAAATTGAAGCCCGTAATTTTCTTTCAGCCACCGTTTGTAGCGGCTGATTTCACTGTTTTGAACGGTATTTTCATCCGCCTTGTAAAGCAGTGTTCCTTCCAATATTGCGACCATACGTACCATCCTTTCAAGAAACTCATAAATTTATTTTATAGAAAAACATGATGGGGCCAAACTGATAGATTTTAATATATTAAAGTAAATATGAAAGGTGAAAATGAATAATTCTCATTTGCGAAGGATTTTTATGCATGATTTCAAGTCAGTTTTGAAGGAAAATCATCCTTAAGAAAGTATTTCTATAAAAGGGTTTGTATTTTCCGGATTTAGGGAATATACTCCATATATAAATTTTAGTTTTCTAATAGGAATAGTTTAATAGGGGTGATGGGATTGAAAAGCGATTTTAAACAATTAATTCATGATATAGAAGAATCCTACAGTGAAACAGTCGAATGGCGCCGCCACTTGCACCAACATCCGGAGTTGTCATTTGAAGAATATGAGACGAGCAAATTTATTGCGGAAAAGTTGGAGGAATTCGGTTTGACCGTTCATAGAAATGTCGGGGGCACCGGGGTAATCGCCAAAATCGAGGGGGCAGAGCCTGGAAAAACCATTGCCTTCCGGGCAGATTTTGATGCATTGCCGATCCAAGACTTAAAATCTGTAAGTTATGCTTCCAAAATTGAAGGGGTCTCCCATGCTTGCGGACATGACGGGCATACAGCGGCTCTTTTGGGCTTTGCCAAAAACATTTTGAAGTACAAACATCTTTTAAAAGGCAACATTCTTCTTGTTTTCCAACATGCAGAGGAAAAACCGCCAGGCGGTGCGAAAGACATGATTGCTCAAAATATATTGGAGGATGTTGATTATGTATTTGCCGCCCATTTGGATTCTTCATTGGATGTCGGCAAGGTTGCCATAGGCTCAGGATACAAAATGGCAGCCGTGGATCAATTTAAAATCCATCTGAAAGGTCTTGGTGGCCATGGAGGACTTCCAAATGAAGCCAATGATGCATTGGTGGCCGGTGCGGAATTGGTGGGAAGTCTGCAAAAAATAGTGAGCCGCAATGTCGATCCATTGCAAGCCGCCGTGGTAACAGTGGGCAGATTCCATTCAGGAACAGCTTTCAATGTGATTGCGGAAAGGGCATATTTGGAAGGCACTGTCCGAACATATGATGCAACCGTGCGCAGTTTTGTGGAGGAACGGATTGAACAAATTACAAAGGGCATTTCTTTAGCCCATCAAATTCAATATGAAATCGAGTACTTGCATGGCTATCCGGCCCTTTACAATGACGAAAAGCAAACTGAAAAGGTGAAACATTCATTGATAAGCGGACTTGGGATGGATGCCGTTGTGGACCTGAAAGCTTCCATGGGTGCCGAGGATTTTGCTTATTTCCTGTTGGAAAGACCGGGGACTTACTTTAAAGTAGGGGCAAGAAATGAACGAAAAGAAACCCAATTTCCCCATCATCACGGCAACTTTGATATTGATGAAAGGGCGTTGACGATCATACAAAAGGCGTTCGCTTATATTGCTCGTGAATATATAATGGATATAAATGGTTGATGCGGTTTCAAGTGAATCAAATATAAAAGGGGAAATCCATTCAATGCATATTTTTTAGAACAATTTATGGTAGGCATGAGATTCAATTCTTCTGCTTTTATTTGAGATCTTTGTTCCAAATGAAAAATATTATCAATTTGTGGCGATTTTTTGTATAATTCAAGGTATGACTATGACATAGAAAGGAAAAGCGGATGTTAAAGCAATTTTTTTCCTATTATAAACCCCATAAACGATTGTTTATCATCGACTTTTCATGTGCCGTATTGGTCGCCGTTTTAGATTTGTTTTTCCCGATTGCGGTGCAGTGGTTCATCGATACCTTATTGCCTGAAGGCGACTGGGGAAAAATCGTGCAGGTGAGCGCACTTTTGCTCCTTGTATATCTTTTGAGCACCTTCATGAACTTTGTGGTCAACTATTTGGGGCATAAACTGGGGATCAATATCGAAACCGACATGCGCCGGGATTTGTTCAATCATATCCAAAAACAAAGCTTCAAGTTTTTTGACAATACAAAAACCGGCCACATCATGAGCCGCATCACGAACGATTTGTTTGACATCGGGGAATTTGCCCACCACGGGCCTGAAGATTTCTTCATTGCCATCATGACTTTCATCGGCGCCTTTGTGATCATGTTCCAGATCAATCCGACGTTGGCGTTGATCGCGCTGATCTTCATGCCGTTTTTGATTTGGCTCGTTACATACTGCAACACGAAAATGAACAACGCATGGAAAGAAATGTACAGCAAAATTGCCGATGTCAATGCCAGAGTGGAAGACAGCGTTTCAGGCATCCGTGTGGTGAAGGCATTTACAAATGAAGAATTCGAAATGAAGCGCTTCCGTAAGCAAAACAGCTTTTTCCGTTCAGCGAAACTTTATGCCTATAAAGTCATGGCCGGAACCCACTCCAGCATTTACTTTATGACGCGGCTGCTCACATTGGTCATTTTGGTGGTCGGCGCCTGGTTAAGCTACAACGGCACATTATCCTACGGTGAATTGGTAAGTTTCGTCTTATACACAAACGTATTAATCAAACCGGTGGATAAAATCAGTGCGCTGTTGGAACTTTATCCAAAAGGAATGGCGGGCTTCAAGCGTTTCCGGGAATTGCTCATGCAGGAACCTGAAATCAGGGACCGGGAAAATGCCATTGCCGTCCCTCATTTGGAAGGGAATATTTCATTTAAGAAGGTATCCTTCCAATATGATGAGACAAAACCCGTATTGAGCAATGTTTCCTTTGATATTAAGGCAGGGCAGACCATTGCCTTTGTCGGCCCATCGGGAGCAGGGAAGACTACGATTTGTTCACTGATTCCCCGCTTCTATGACGTAAATGGAGGGGCGATTACCATTGACGGAATCGATGTGCGGGACATGACGCAAAAATCATTGCGGGAACAAATCGGCATTGTGCAGCAGGATGTGTTTCTGTTTACCGGAACAATCCGGGAAAATATCGAATATGGCCGATTGGGGGCAAGCTTTGAGGAGATCAAAGCGGCTGCAGAAAAGGCCCATTTGAAGGAATTCATTGAATCGCTTCCGGACGGGTATGACACGCAAATCGGCGAGCGCGGCTTGAAATTGTCGGGTGGACAAAAGCAGCGTCTTGCCATTGCGCGGATGTTTTTGAAAAATCCGCCCATCCTGATTTTGGATGAGGCCACTTCTGCGCTCGATACGGAAACGGAAATGATGATTCAAAAATCGTTGAACGAGCTGTCCAAGAACCGTACCACATTGGTCATTGCCCATCGCCTCGCAACGATTCGCAATGCGGATAAAATATTCGTTGTAACGGACAACGGCATTGAAGAACAGGGAACGTATGAGGAGCTCTTGGCTTTAAACGGCGTCTTTGCCAACCTGCACAACGCGCAATTCAAGAAAGTCGAAGAAATGTTTTCACTATGATTTGTAATCGCAAGCCATTTTAATGAACTTGGCTGAAAAAAATGAAGTAAAACCAAATTGTTATAGCAATCAAAGAGGCTGGGACAAAAGATAAAAAACACCATTTTCTCCCGTGAGAAAATGGTGTTTTTTTAATAATTGAAGAAAATTGATTTCCGTTCCGGGGACGCTTTCCGCGGGCCCGGCTCGAGCCTCCTCGGAGCTCACACCTTCGCTCATGCGGGGTCTCGAGAGGGCTCGTCGCAGGAAAGCTTTTGCTTTGCGACTAAGCGTGCGCGACAGGAGCACTCGCCCCGTCACTTCAATCAATTTTCTGTGATATCGATTTTTTACAAAAAAACCTTTTTGCAGCTCGTTCATTTTATTAGTTATGTCCCAGCCTCTTTGATTTAGGGAAAGTCATTCATGCAGAATATTGAAAATAATCCTATCTGCTCATTTCAGTTATGGATCATGTCAATAGTCTATTGCTCACTGACGCTTCTTCGTTTTCTTATTGTTATATCTTTCTTCCGGCGTCAAAGGTTCATTGGCCAATTCATGATCAAATTCCCTTGATAAATTTTTTCTTACCGCTTGTTCGTCGCTAAAGTTTCCGCTTAAATTTTTCTTTTCCCTGTTGCTCATTTTTTACACCTCCGTGAAATTAGTTTGCCTCGGGTTGCCCTCAATATGTATCATTATCGGTTCTTTGTTTTGATGTTTTTTTTTAGCGACATTTACTTGGTTAAAATCCTATATATGATTTTTGATGTTGATAATGCCTTCTAAAAATCCATTACTGAGTGTATAAAGGAACTTTGGTTTTCTTTTATACACTCTGTTTTTGATTTGTTCGTTCAACCATCATTGGTAGTTAAAATAATACATTTTTTATTATTTTCTTAATTTTAAAAATATATTGACAACGTTTGTGGGAATTGATAATCTATTAATCAAATAATCAAATAGTGATAATTTATTATCATTATTTGATAAATGGAGGTGTATGTATTGGGGAAAATAGTTGCAAAACGGGGCAGTGAGCTGCGCTGTAAAAGTTGGAGACAGGAAGCTCTGCTGCGGTTATTGGAAAATGTTCTAGAAAATGGTGAAAATCAAGACGAATTGATCGTATATGCTTCATTGGGAAAAGCAGCAAGAAATTGGCCATCTTATCATGCCATTGTGGATACCTTACAAAATCTTGAGGAAGATGAGACATTAGTCATCCAATCCGGTAAACCGATTGGTGTATTTAAAACTCATCCATACGCACCGATTGTTGTGATGGCCAACTGCAACATAGTCGGCAAATGGGCAACGAGTGAGAATTTTTATGATTTGCAAGACAAAGGGTTAATCTGCTGGGGAGGTTTAACGGCAGGGGCTTGGCAATATATCGGTTCCCAGGGTGTGATTCAAGGTACATACGAAATATTCCAAACCATTGCCAGAAAACACTTTGATGGCAGTTTGAAAGGCCGTTTCATCTTAACAGCCGGTCTGGGGGGAATGGGAGGTGCCCAACCTCTGGCGGGAGTAATGGCTGATGCGGCGATATTAGTTGTCGAAGTGGATGAAGAACGGATCAATAAACGAATCGAACACGGATACCTTCAAAAGAAAACGGATAATTTGGATCAAGCATTACAGTGGATTGACGAAGCGAAATCATCAGGAGAAAGCATATCCGTGGGATTGCTTGGAAATGCAGCGGATATTTATCCTGAAATTTTGAGCCGTGGCATTGTACCGGATATTGTTTCAGATCAAACAGCCGCCCATGACCTCGTCTATGGATATATTCCACAAGGATATACAGTTGAAGAAGTTAAACAGTTAAGAAAAACAAATCCTGAACAATTGGCGGAAGATTCATTGGCATCCATTGCAACGGAAGTTCGCGCGATGCTGGAATTCAAAAACCGCGGTTCTATTGTATTTGATAATGGGAATAACATTCGCTCACAAGCTTTTAAAGCGGGAGTGGAGGATGCATTTGAGATTGATATTTTCACAGAAGCGTTTTTGCGGCCATTATTTGCGAAAGCCATCGGTCCTTTCCGTTGGATTGCATTATCGGGAAATCCGGAAGATATTCGAACAATCGATCAATACATATTGGAGAATTTTGCAGATAATCAGATCGCTTCAAACTGGATTAAACTGGCCAATCAATATGTTCCATTTGAAGGGCTCCCCGCCAGAATCGGTTGGTTTGGCCATGGTGAACGCACAGAACTTGCATTGGCAGTAAATAAGATGGTGAGAGAAGGAAAACTATCTGGACCTATCGCATTTTCAAGAGACCATCTGGATGCAGGTGCAATGGCCCATCCGAACATTATGACGGAACGGATGAAAGACGGCAGTGACGCAATTTCAGATTGGCCCCTAATCAATGCAATGCTGAATTGTTCATCTATGGCGGATTTAGTCGTTATTCATTCCGGCGGTGGAGGGTATGCCGGCTATATGACAAGTGCCGGAGTGACACTGGTTGCCGATGGAACGGAAGCGGCGGATATGAGATTGAAATATACATTGGATAACGATACAGGATTGGGAGTGCTTCGCTACGCGGATGCAGGTTATGAGGAAGCGTTGGAAGAAGTGGAGAAAAAGAATATTAGAAGAATTAATCTGGAACATTACAAAAAATAAAGGAAGTGGATACTGTGAGAGAATTAACTTATGATGATGTAATCGCAGCGGTAAAAGGAGGTTCGGTCTATGCTTCCGGCGGTGGGGGCTGGGTGGACCATGGATTAGAAATCGGAAGGGCTGCAATCACCATTGGAAAACCGAAATTAGTCTCTGTAGATGAAATTCCCGATGACGCAATCATTGTTACGGCGACAGCAATTGGCGCTCCGGCAGGGACGACGGATTGGCAAATGCTTGGAAAAGATTACATTAAAGCTGTCCAACTTCTTCAAGAAACACTCGGGAAAAAAATCTATGGATTAATGACACCGCAAAACGGGATGTCAAGCAGCATCAATGGTTGGCTGCCTGCTGCTGCATTAGACATGGTGGTGGTGGATGCAACGGGCGATATTCGTGCACATCCAACAGGGAAAATGGGATCATTAGGATTGGGAAATTCAACAGATTATGAAACGATTCAAGTGGTGGTTGGAGGCAAAGCGGAAACTGGTTCATATATTGAGCTCGTTGTGAAAGGCACTCCTGCAAAGACTTCCAAAATATTGAGAACTGCTTCAGATATGTCGGGAGGATTTATTGCGGCTGCAAGACATCCATTACCAGCCAAGTATATTAAGGAGAATGCAGCAATTGGCGGTATCAGCAAAGCGTTGGAATTGGGCTATGCAATAATGGAAGCCGAACCAAATGGCGCTGGTGCGGTCATTGAAGCGATTTGCAATAAAACAAATGGCACAATTTTAGGAAGTGGAAAAGTATTGAAGAAGACGGTTCAATATTCGGGAGCATTTGATATAGGGACAATCACCGTTGAATCCGAGGAACATGGGGAACTGATTCTTCATGTAATGAATGAGTATATGGCTGTGGATACAAAATCAGGTCAACGTTTAGCGACATTCCCGGATGTAATCACCACTTTATCTGTAGAAACCGGCGCGCCTATCAGTGTAGGAAATGTAGTCGAAGGAATGGAAATAGCTGTATTCAGCATCAATAAACAATTTATCCCGCTAAGTGCAAGTGTGAAAGATCCGACCGTATATCCTGAAGTTGAAGAGGCGCTGGGAATTAATTTAGTAGATTATGTTTTTGATAAAGTCAAATAATAATGGGCAACAGGGGATGAAAATGAGTAATAGTACACAAACATTAAAACGCGGACTAGATATTTTATTTGTACTCGCAGAGGCGGGGACAACATTATCTGTCAGTGAAATTGCTGAAAAAGTGAACATTCCGGAAAGTACAGCATATCGGCTATTACAAACATTGGAAAAACTTGGGGTTGTTGGAAGAAGAGAAAAAGGACGGATCGGTTTGGGAATGAAAATCCTTTACTTGGCGAATAGTTTAGCGAAGCAAATTGATCTTCGTTTAAACGAAATCGCTAAACCGATTATGAAAAAATTGACGGAAGAGACAAATGAAACAACGGTATTAACGATTCGTTCCGGATTCGAAGTGATATGCATAGAGAGTTGCTCAAGTACCCGGTTGATTCGTTTTGTAGTGGAGAATGGCAAATTATTGCCACTCCACCAAGGAGCCTCAGGCAAAGCCATCCTCGCTTTTGAAAGCGAACAAATTATAAATGAAGTCATGAAGAACATAGAAGATGAAAATCATAGGATAACGCTGCTTGAGGAATTAAATAAGATCCGAATGGATGGATATTGTACAACTTTTAGTGAGGTAGATAAAGATATATTCGGCGTTGGGGCACCAATCTTCGATAACAATGGAAAAGTGATTGCCAGTTTAACCGTTGCCGGACCGATCGACCGTTGGGAAGAACATTCAAAGACCGGTGTGATTAAAGCGGTTGTAGACAGTGCAGATGAAATTACAAAGTTGTTAATCGATTTGATTTAAAAATTAATAAAGTCAGTAGGTTGATAAATATGAGTGAATATTTTGATCTTATTATACAAGGGAATATCGTTCAGGAAGACACGGTTGTCCATAACGGTGTTGTAGCAATCCGGGATGGAAAAATTGTGGATATATTTGACCGCATCGGGAATTTAAATGCAAAAGAAGTGATTCAAGCAAATGACTGTTATGTTTTACCTGGTGCAATAGATGCCCATGTCCATTGTTATAGTTCAGTTGACGAAGGTTTTACGACGGCGAGTGAGTCTGCGGCGGCAGGAGGGGTTACAACCATCATTGAAATGCCCTATGATGCACCGGGTTTAATTGGGACAGAAGAACTTTTCGTAAAGAAAAAGGAACAACTCGAATCCCAATCCATTGTGGACATGGCACTTTTGGCTACCATAAAACCGGAAAATGGGTTGGATCAAATACCGCTTTTGGCAAAACAAGGCGCTTGCGGGTTTAAATTGTCTATGTTCAATACCGACCCCAATAGATTTCCAAGAATCAATGATGCATTGTTATATGATGTATTTTCGGAAGTTGCGAAAACCGGATTACCGGTGGGGGTCCATGCGGAAAATGATGAAATTGTTCGCGGTTTTATAAAAAAATATGAAATTTTGGGAGAGAAAGATCCGCGATCCCATGCTTGGAGCCGTCCAAAATTTGCGGAATCGATTGCCGTACTGACAGCGATGGAACTGGCGTATTGGACAGGTGTTCATTTGCACATTTATCACTGCACATTTCCTCGCATTTTTGAACTGGTTGAATACTTCAAGGGTATGGGAACGAATATAACGGCGGAAACTTGCACCCATTATTTGACTTTAACGGAAGAGGATATGCTTACTTTAAAGGCAAAAGCGAAAATCAATCCGCCTCTCCGTTCAAAAGAGGATGCAGACGGTCTCTGGAAGCAACTTAAAAACGGAATGATTGACATTGTCACGTCCGATCATGCTCCATGGACAATTGATAAAAAGAATCGTTCGAATATTTTTGAAAATGCATCAGGTGCTCCAGGAGTGGAAGTGTTATTGCCCATTTTATATGGAGAAGGGGTAGCCAAAGGCAAAATTTCAATCATTGATTTGGTGAATCTATTAAGCAAAAAACCTGCCGAGATTTTTGGTTTATCTTCACAAAAAGGCAAACTTGAAAAAGGAATGGATGCAGATATTGTCGTTCTTGACCCGAATCAATCTTGGATATTGGATGAGACAAAACAGCATTCAAGTGCAGGATGGAGCCCATATCATCATAAACGGATGCAAGGAAAAATTACCCATACGTTTGTCAGAGGAAACTTGGTCTATGACGGTGAGGATGTAGTTGGAAAACCTGGTGATGGGCAATTTATATTTGCAAAACATTAATCTATTTTTGTTGAACTGAAGGGGTGAGAATTTGATAGATTCAGATTTGCAACAAAGCATACAAAGAATTGAACAAGACATTCTGACAGTCGCTACTTTTGTGGATAAAACCCAACCAGGTTGGACAAGAAGACCTTTCACGACTTGGTATTTTGAGGCAAGAGAATGGCTGATGGAACAAATGCGTTCCTTAAACATGGAAGTTTCCATTGACTCAGCTTCCAATGTCATTGGAGTGTTAAAGGGAAAAAATCCATCCTTGCCACCCATTATGATCGGATCCCATTTGGATACTGTATCTGGAGGCGGACGATTTGATGGAATCATTGGCGTCTTGGGAGGATTGGAAGTTGTTCGCCTGTTGAAAGAACAGGGGATAGAACTCCAACATACTTTGGAGATTGTTGATTTTACAGCGGAAGAACCTAGTGAATTTGGAATTTCAACAATCGGAAGCCGGGGAATGGTTGGCAATCTCACAAAGGAAATGCTGGCAAGACGTGATCCAAATGGATGTACTTTAGCGGAAGCCATCGAAAAAGCGGGTGGAAATCCAGAAGAAATCGATAAAAAAGCAAGAAAAAAGGGTGAGGTCGCCCTGTATTTGGAAATGCATATTGAACAGGGACCCGTTCTCGAAGAAACGGATCATAAGCTCGGGATTGTCACAGGAATTGTGGGCATTCATCGTTATCGGATAACGGTGGAGGGAAAACCGAATCACGCGGGGACTACCCCTATGAATATGCGGCAAGATGCTCTCACAAGTTCTTCCGAATTGATATTGAAATTGGAAGAGCTTTGCAAGAAACCATACGATGAAGCGGTAGTAGGCACAGTTGGGAAGTTATTCGTTCTACCTAATGCGGCAAACGTGATTCCTGGAAAAGTGATTTTTGAATTCGAAGTAAGGTCCATTGAAACCCTATTAATAGAACAAATAATCTCAGAATTAATTAGTTTTTCCAATATTGTTTCCAATGAAAGAAATGTAAACATTGCATTTGATTGTTTATCGAAATCAGAACCGATAAGAGTGGAACCTTTTATCCAAAAAGTCATTGAAGAGTCGTGCCAAGAGGTGGGTCCATCAATAAAATTGCCGAGTGGTGCAGGACATGATGCTAATCAGTTGGCGACAATTGCGCCCATTGGAATGATTTTTGTTCCGAGCCGTGATGGCAGAAGCCATTGTCCGGAGGAATGGACCGATTTTCAGGATATCGCTTTAGGCGTACAAGCGCTGTTGCGATCAGTGATTGAGTTCGATTTATCACTATAACCACGATTGAAATGCTTCTTGATTTGGAATTATCGTGATTCTCTGGAACCATACGGACGAGTATCTAAAGGAATAATGGGTTTGTCATGGCGAATGTTTTTTAATGTTAAATATAAGTAATCCAATTAGAAAAATTAATTAATTTGAGTTTAAGAAATGAGTGACAGTTTATGGAAACAGTCCAAAAAGCATGGAACTACATTCAACAAAATCCGGAAAAATTTATGGAAGCTTTTCAAGAGCATTTAATTTTAAGCATCATTGCATTGTTGATTGCCATGATTATCGGTATTACAATCGGCATCATCTGTGCAAAAAATGAAAAAATCTCAAGTATCATCATGGGGATTTTTAACTCATTGCGGGTGATTCCAAGTCTGGCCATCTTAATTATTGTATTACCGATCATGGGAACCGGTTTTTATCCGGCGCTGGTAGCTTTAACCGTTTTGGCTTGTCCACCGATCATCATCAATACTTTTACCGGATTTCGGGAGATTGATCGTTCGGTTATTGAAGCGGCATCTGGAATGGGGATGAATGAAAAGCAAATTTTAAGGAAAATTGAATTTCCTTTGGCATTGCCGATCATCATAGCCGGTTGCAGAACAGCCGCTGTCGAAGTAGTAGCAAGTGCAACCCTTGCAGCCTTTATTGGAGGAGGTGGTTTAGGTACATTTATCATCAATGGACTTGGAATGTATAATATCCCATTACTGTTAGTAGGTGCTATTCCGGTTGCATTATTGGCGATTCTTTCCGAAGTATCCTTTGCAACCACAGAAAAATTCTTTACACGTTATTTAAGAGATTAAATGAAGGGATGTTAAAAAATGAAAAAATATTTAAAATTATTGGGCTTATTAGTGTTGGTAATAGCGATGTTGGCAGCTTGCGGTGATGAATCTTCAGATGGTTCAAATGCTTCGACAGATGAGGAAAAACCTTTGATCAAAGTCGGCTCGAAAAACTTTACGGAATCGCTGATTTTAGGTGAAATGTACTCACTTGCTCTGGAAAATGCCGGATATAAAGTGGAAAGAAAATTAAATCTCGGCGGAACAATGGTTGCCCACGAAAGTTTAAAAAACGGAGATATCGATATGTATCCTGAGTACACAGGAACGGGTTTAATCAACATTTTGGAACAGGAACCAAAATCAGACCCGCAGGAAGTATATGATATTGTTTCCAAAGAATATAAAGATAAATTTAATTTGGTATGGCTTGAACCAACAGATGCAAATGACTCCCAAGGATTAGTGACAACAAAGAAAGTTGCAGAAAAATATGATCTTTATACAATCTCCAAACTTGCGGAATTGGCACCTAAATTAAGAATGGCGGCTGTTCCGGAGTTTACTGAAAGGGAAGACGGGCTCATCGGTTTACAGAAACATTATGGCGGCATGGAATTTAAATCCCTTGAACTATATGATTACGGTATTAAATATCGTGTGATTTTGAATGATGAAGCGGATGTAACAGTTGGTTTCACAACAGATGGAGATTTAACGAATCCGGATTTGGTTCTGCTCGAAGATGACAAAAGCTTCTGGCCTCCATATTATGTTGCACCAGTCATTCGCAATGAAATCTTGGAAAAAGATTCGAAAGTTGCTGATGTATTAAATGAAGTATCCAAACTTTTAAATGATGAAGTTGTTCAAAAATTAAATGCAGAGGTTGATATCGACAAACGGGAATACGCTGAAGTGGCCAAAGATTTTCTGGTTGAACAAGGAATCATTAAAAAGTAAGGAAATATCGTAAATCGCCCCTCAAAAAATATCATTTGGGCTGTGTTCATACATAGTGTCTGGTCCTAGCAGGAAAATACATAGAGTGAATATACACCGACAGCTATTTGATAAACACAGCCTATTTTTTATTAAAGGAGTTGTTCCGTATATGTCTGGTTCAATTATCGAATTTCAACAAGTCAGCAAAACCTTTCCAAATGCAAAAAGACCTGCTGTTTATGAAACAGATCTAAAGATAGAAGAAGGAACTTTTGTAACGATTTTAGGAACTTCCGGATCCGGGAAAACAACACTTTTGAAAATGGTAAATCGAATTCATGAACCTTCAACGGGGAATATTTTTGTGCAAGGCGAAAACACCTCAAAAGTGTCAGTTACAGAATTAAGAAGAAAAATCGGTTATGTCATTCAACAGATCGGATTGTTTCCGCATATGACCATTGAAGAAAATATTGCGACGGTACCAAAAATTTTAAAATGGGATCCTAAGAAAATCAGTGAGCGGATTGATTTTCTTCTTGAACTGGTTCACTTGCCGCCAAATGAGTACCGAAAAAGATATCCCCGGCAATTATCAGGTGGCCAGCAACAACGGGTGGGAATCGCACGGGCAATGGCTAGTGACCCGGAAATCTTATTAATGGATGAACCGTTCGGCGCCATTGATGCCATTACTCGTTCAAAGCTTCAAGATGAATTAATTTCAATCCAAAAAAAATTAAAGAAAACCGTTCTTTTCGTTACCCATGATATTAATGAAGCCTTAAAGCTTGGAGATAAAATCATTGTAATGGATCAAGGGCGTGTTCAACAGTATGATACACCTTTAAATATTTTATTGAATCCTGCAAATGAATTTGTCAGCCGTTTGGTTCAGTCGGAAGATATTATTCAATTATTCAGCATGCTTCAAGCGGAAAATGTCATGGTTCCACTGGACAAAGTGAAATTAAATAATCCCAAAGTTGTTAAGCGCCATGATGAT
This sequence comes from Ureibacillus suwonensis, assembly GCF_042655065.1. NCBI lineage: Bacteria > Bacillati > Bacillota > Bacilli > Caryophanales > Caryophanaceae > Ureibacillus > Ureibacillus suwonensis. The sequence continues at coordinate 20,834 of NZ_JBHSNQ010000082.1, read as the reverse complement.
TTGAAGGGAATCTTGACGTTATTTTTAAATTCCGATATTGACGGTATCATTGTGGAGAATGAAAATCATCAGCCGGTTGGTGCGATTACTTTTGAACAATTAAAGTTAAATAAATCTATAAAGCAAGTGGTGGTTCCGTCATGATAATAGAGTATATTACTAAATATTACGATCATATTTTTTCACTATTTTTAGATCATTTGACAATCATGGTCATTTCGTTAGGCATCGCTTTAGCCATCGCTTTGCCGGTCGGATTTTTTCTAACAAAATTCAAATGGCTATCCGTACCGATTTTATCTGTTTTAGGAATAATTTATGCAATACCGAGCATGGCACTGTTTGCCTTGTTAATTCCAATTGCAGGGCTTGGAATGAAGCCGGCCATCATCGCCTTGGTCGCATATAACCAAATCATTTTGGTACGAAATGTGATGGTCGGGTTTCAGTCCATCAATCCATCGATTGTTGAAGCAGGTAAAGGAATGGGGCTTAATTCGATGCAACTTTTTTGGAAAATCCAGCTTCCGTTAGCCCTCCCGGTGATTATCGCTGGAATCCGAATTGCCACAATTTCCACTATTGCGATTGCGACAATCGCTGCCTGGATCAATGCTGGCGGTTTAGGTGTACTGTTGTTTGAAGGGCTTTACCAAAATGCATCACATAAAATTATTATAGGGACCGTCTTAGTGGCTGCACTTGCATTAGCAATGAACTATTTGTTATTGAAAATTGAAAATAAAGCGGCTTTAAAAGCGCGTGGGGAATCATAACCTTGGCATTGATAGGAGATTGACAAGATGTACAAAACATTAGTGCTGGATGGAAAATCATTGACAATTGAAGAGATTGTCCAAGTTGCCCGGAATGAAAGGAAAGTGGCCATCAGCGATGAAGCGTTGGAAAAATTAAAAAAGGGCAGGAAAATGGTTCAACAATGGATCGATAATGATGCGCCGGTTTATGGATTGAACCGTGGGGTCGGTTTGAATAAAGACCGATTGGTGGAAAAAGAAAGATTTTCCCAATATAACCGGAATTTATTGTTGTCCCATTCGATCGGAGTTGGACCGGAAACAACCATTGAAGATGTACGGGCAGCCATGCTTGCCCGATTAAATACATTACTTGTTGGCTGTACGGGCATACAGCCGGAAATAGCGCAAATGTATGAAACCTTTCTGAATTGCGGAATCACCCCGGTCATTCCCAGCCGTGGAACCGTTGGGGCAGCGGATATCGGAATCCTATCCCATATCGGCTTGGCAATGATTGGGGAAGGTGAAGTATATTATAAAGGGAATCGGGTCCCTGTGATGGAGGCGTTTAAGGAAGAGAAACTGTCTCCAATGATTCTCGGACCCAAAGATGGCTTGGCCATTGTCAGCTCCAATGCATATTCGGCCGGGATGGCAGCGATTCTTTTGCAAGATTTAGATGATTTCATTGAAATGGCAGACGCCATTTATAGTTTATCGTTGGAAGGATTAGATGGAAATTTGGATCCCCTTGATGAATCCGTATTAAAATTCCGTCCTTTTAATGGTCAAATGAAAAGTGCCGATCGGGTCCGAAAGTTTTTGCGGAACAGTTATTTATGGAATCGGAAAGAAAAAACTTCCATTCAAGATCCACTCAGTTTTCGTGGCGGATTTACCGTGCATGGTGCTGCATTGGACAGTTTGGAATATGTGAAAGGATTATTGACCATTCAGTTAAATTCATCGGATGATAATCCTTGTTTAATAGTGGAAGAAGAACGTATTGTACATACTGCAAATTTTGAGGTCATCACACTTGTATTCGCTTTGGAAATGGTTGGACTCGCATTAACCCATGTATCAAGAAACAGCTGTTTTAGAACCATTAAGTTGGCAAACCCTGCGTTTACAAATTTAACAAGATTTTTATCACCAGATGAAGAGCAGGTGATTGCTTTCAGTACGATTCAGAAAACCTTTTCAGCGTTGGATGCGGAAATCCGGCATTTATCAAATCCGGTTGTTTCGGATTATTTCCCATTGGCAGGCGACATTGAAGATCACGCCACAAATTCGGCTTTAGTCATTCAAAAGTTAAGAAAAATGCTCGACAACCTTTATTACATCGTTGGGATTGAGGCGATTCATGCTGCTCAAGCCGTTGATTTAAGGAAAGGTGCAAAATTGGGTGTCGGAACGGGTGCGGTATATGAAATGATTCGTGAGCAAATTCCATTTTTGGACAAAGACCGAAACTTATCCATAGATATAGAGTGGGCTTACCAATTAGTAAAGTCAAAAAGACTGCTTAAACATATTCAAAAAGCGATTGAAAGTTAAATAGGCTTTTTGCCGAGCCCACTGCCACCTTTCATTATTATATTTTTCTTCCGGCGTCAAAGGTTCGTTTGCCAGACCTTGGTCAAACTCCCTTGGCCATTTTTTCTGCCCTCTCGTTTTCCGCCATAGTTGCCGCTTATATTTTTCCATTCCCTGTTCGCCATTAAAAAACACCTCTTGGCTTGATTGCATTGAGGTGTTCTTAATATGTAGAAATCTTTTATGATTTTTGCCGTTCGAAAGAAACATATCGCGTTCCTTGAAATGATAGTAACCCCACATCATTTTCCACCAGCATTCCATACTCTTGGCCATTCACTTTTAATTCCATCCGGTCTCCGCTTTGCACTTCGAAGGTGACGTAATAGGTGGTATGGGAATGGTCACCCCGTACCTGGATTCTTTTTGTAATCACTTTTGCCGGGACAGTCAACAGGGGAGATTGATTATTTTTTATGCCCTTTTTAATATTTGAGAATATGCTAAAAATGATAATGGCAAAAAAAACTAAAAAGATGAAAGGAAAAAGGGAAAACATCAAATTATAAAACATCGAATCAAATTGCACCGAATCAAAAAACATCAGACCACTTCCTTTTCCACCAGTCTTTAAAAAATGATGTAAACTATAAAAATTTCCCAACTTTGTTATAAAATAAGAATTTGCAATTATTATACGAAATATAAAAAGGAAATGTTTCAGAATTTTAGCCCAAGTGAACAGAAAAAAAGGATTATGCCCAATGATTGTTTCGACTTCAATTGGACAGCCAAAACTCCTATAACCCAAATCCCATGGCAATGAAGAAACTTTTTGACAATCCTATTAAAATTTGCCGATTCGTAAGAAATATTCCAAAATGAATACATCCTCTTTGTCAATTAAATGGTAAGCTATAATAAAAGGAAGAGATGATCCTTTCCACTCAACACTTTAGAAATGCTACCTTTTCGTAACTGCAGCTGGGAATAGGGAGTGAAAATACATATGAAATACCATGCCATGAACATGGGCGAAGTTGAAAAAGAATTTAACACCAGTATTCTGGACGGATTGACGGACAGCGAAGCGAAAAAGCGGCTGGAGCAATATGGCTACAATGAACTGGAAAAACATAAAAAACAATCGGATCTATTGCTTTTTCTCAGTCAATTCAAAGATTTCCTCGTGATTGTATTGCTGGTGGCTGTCATCTTATCGCTGCTTTTAGGTGAATATGCGGATGCCATCACGATTTTGGCGATTGTGATACTCAATGCGTTTCTTGGATTTTTTCAAGAAAGAAAAGCTGAAAAAGCCTTGGAAGCATTGCAAAAATTATCGGCCCCCCACGCGAACGTTTTAAGGGATGGGGAATGGATCAAGGTCGATTCAAGGGAGCTCGTACCCGGTGATGTGATCCGTTTTTCAAGTGGCGACCGGATTGGGGCTGACGTTCGGATTTTTGAATCGATCAGCCTTGAAATAGAAGAATCCCCGTTGACCGGGGAGTCCATTCCTGTGGAGAAAACGACGGAACCGCTCAAAGAACCGGAACCCGGAATTGGCGATATGAAAAATATGGCCTTTATGGGAACGCTCGTTACAAGAGGCAGCGGGAAGGGCATTGTCGTTGGAACCGGTATGAAAACAGAGATGGGAAAAATTTCGGGACTAATGCAAGGAACCCAAAAAATTGAAACCCCATTGCAACGGCGCCTTCAGCAATTGGGGAAAATCTTGATTGTTGTGGCCGCCGCATTGACAATCCTTGTAGTGCTGATTGGCATTATTCAAGACCGGGATTTCTATACGATGTTATTGACTGGCGTTTCATTGGCCGTTGCGGTCATTCCGGAAGGCCTTCCAGCCATTGTGACGGTCGTACTTTCCCTTGGTGTGACCCGAATGATCAAAAAGAATGCCATTGTACGGAAACTGCCAGCCGTTGAGACACTTGGCACAGCGACGGTCATTTGTTCAGATAAAACCGGAACGATGACCCAAAATAAAATGACGGTGACCCATTTATGGATTGGCGGAAAAACGTGGACGGTTGACGGGACAGGTTATTCCCCTGAAGGCGCTTTTTATCATGAAGGGTCACCGGTTGAAGTGCGGAAAGAAAAAATGCTTCTTCAAATGCTAACGTATGGGATGATTTGCAACCATGCCAAAATAAAGAAAAAAGACAATGAATACATGCTTGTCGGCAGTCCGACAGAAGGAGCATTGCTCGTTGCGGCAATGAAGGCCGGCTTTGATCGGAATGAATTATTGAAAGAATATCAAATTGTAAAAGAATACCCGTTTGATTCGACGAGAAAAATGATGTCAATGATCATCGAAGATTCCGCCGGAAAACAATTTGTCATTGCCAAGGGGGCGCCGGATGTTCTGACACAAGTGAGCAGCAAAATGATTTGGGACGGAAAGGAAGAAGCGCTGACAGATAAGCTGAAAAACGCTCTCCATTCAGCCATCGAAGAATTGGCTTCCCAGGCTTTGAGAACGATGGCCATTGCGTTTAAAGAGATTCCGGCAAATAAAACGGTCACAGATGTGCATGAGGTGGAAAACGGACTCACATTGATCGGTTTGCAAGGCATCATCGATCCGCCAAGACCGGAAGTGAAATCAGCGGTGGAAAAATGTAAGGACGCCGGCATAAAAACGGTGATGATTACCGGAGACCATTTGATTACGGCAAAAGCCATCGCTTCCCAGCTTGGCATCCATCAAGAAAACAGCAAGATTATTGACGGAAAAACATTGGCAAAAATGTCTGTCAAGGAATTGGAAGAAATCGTGGATGAAGTGGCCGTGTTTGCCCGCGTCTCTCCTGAACATAAACTGAAAATTGTGCAGGCTCTGCAAGGGAAAGGACATGTTGTGGCAATGACGGGAGATGGAGTCAACGACGCCCCAGCCATTAAAGCGGCGGATATCGGCATTTCAATGGGGATTACAGGAAGCGATGTGGCAAAAGAGTCTTCATCCCTGATTCTTTTGGATGATAATTTTGCCACGATTGAATCGGCCATTGAAGAAGGGCGGAATATTTACGAGAACATCCGCAAATTCATCCGCTATTTGCTCGCTTCCAATGTAGGTGAAATGCTTGTCATGATTTTTGCCATCATCCTTGCGTTGCCATTGCCATTGGTTCCGATCCATATTTTGTGGGTGAACTTGATCACGGATGGTTTGCCTGCCATGGCGTTAGGGGTTGACCAACCGGAAGGCGACGTCATGAAAAGCAAGCCTCGGGATCCAAAAGAGGGGATTTTCGCAAGAGGACTTGGTTGGAAGATCATTTCACGGGGGCTTGCGATTGGTATCGTCACCCTCGCCGCTTTCATGGTGACCCTTCATAATCATCCAAACGAACTGGAATATGCCCAAACGGTCGCTTTTACAACCCTTGTAATGGCCCAGCTCATTCATGTGTTTGATTGCCGTTGCGAAAAGAACATTTTCTCAAGAAATCCTTTTAAAAATCAATTTCTTGTATGGGCGGTTTTATCTTCCATCGCATTGATGTTAATCGTGATCTACATTCCGCCATTACAGCCGATATTCAAAACAGTTCCAATTCAATTCGCGGACTGGGCCCTCATCATGTTGATGGCCGCCATTCCTACATTCCTGCTTGGCGGAATTGACGCATTCATCAAAAAAAATAGGTAACATAATCAGAGCGGATAGGAAAAATCTCCAATCCGCTCAATTTTTTGGAATTTCAAGCAAGTTTTTCTGAAAAAATGTCATGAAATTGATAGAAATTGTATAACAAAATATTACATTAGTTTCACTAATAATTCACTATTTTTGAATAATTTACATTATATACTAGTTTTATACAACTTTTATTTTCCATCACTTTGTAAGCGCTTTAATAAAGTTTACCATCATTTTTTTGAAACGTTAGGAGGTTATCCCTATGAATCATGTATTGAATGTCACTTCGGAAATCGGAAAACTTCGAACCGTATTGCTTCACCGTCCTGGTCAAGAGGTGGAAAATTTGACGCCGGAATATTTACAAAAACTGCTTTTTGATGATATTCCGTATTTGCCCATCGTCCAAAAAGAACACGACTATTTTGCGCAAACTTTGCGCGACAACGGTATTGAAGTGCTATACTTATCGACATTGTTATCTGAAGCCTTACATACGGAAGAAATAAAAAAACAGTTTGTCTATGATATTTTGACGGAATCAAAAATCTCAGTGGATGATTCATTTTACGTCATAGCCGACTATTTATTGTCTTTCGACACATCAAAAATGGTCGAGAAAATCATGGCCGGTGTGCGCAAAGACGAAATTGAACATATGAAGAAAAAACATCTGTATGAAATCCTTACAAGCCACTATCCTTTCTATTTGGATCCAATGCCAAATCTTTACTTCACCAGAGACCCCTCAGCTGTCGTCGGCAATGGTTTGACCATCAATAAAATGCGGGAACCTGCCAGACAGCGTGAATCTCTTTTCATGCAATATATTGTGAAATATCATCCCCGCTTTGCCAACAAGGATATTCCCATTTGGTTCAATCGTGATTTCGAATATCCGATGGAAGGTGGCGACGAGCTCGTACTGTCCAAAGATACCATCGCCATCGGAATCAGTGCCCGCACTGCCGCAAAATCCATTGAACGTTTTACATTGAATCTTTTTCATTCCCAAAGTGACATCAAACGGGTCCTCGCCGTTGAAATCCCGAAAAGCCGGGCATTTATGCACCTGGATACTGTATTCACCATGATCGATTACGACAAATTCACGATTCATTCCGCGATACAAGACGCTGACGGAAAAATGGACATTTATGTTCTTGAAAAAGGTCCGGACAACGAAACTTTAAACATTACACATAAAACCAATTTGTTGGAAACGTTGAAAGAAGTTTTGGGATTAAAAGAAATTTTATTGATTCCATGCGGGGGAGGGGACATGATAGCAGGCCCCCGTGAGCAATGGAATGACGGTTCCAATACATTGGCCATCGCCCCGGGGAAAGTGGTGACCTATGATCGGAACTACGTGACAAACGAGCTGTTAAGAACAAACGGCGTTGAAGTGATTGAAGTGTTGAGTTCGGAATTATCACGGGGTCGGGGCGGCCCACGCTGCATGAGCATGCCGTTGGTCCGGGAAGCTTTGGATTAACTTAAGGAGGATGGTAATTGTGGACAACCCCCATTTATTGAACGATCTTTTAGTTGGCAAAAGTTTTCTCACTTTAAAAAATCATTCAGAAGAAGAAATCCATTATTTGATTGATTTGGCGGCCGAGTTAAAGGCAATGAAAAAGAAAAGAATTCCGCACCGCTATTTGGAAGGACAAAATATTGCCCTTTTATTTGAAAAACCTTCCACAAGAACGAGATGCGCCTTTACGGTCGCTTGTGTGGATTTGGGGGCACACCCTGAATATTTGGGAAAGCAGGATGTTCAGTTTGGTAAAAAAGAATCCACCCGTGATACGGCCATCGTTCTTGGCCGCATGTTTGATGGAATCGGGTTTAGGGGATTCAAACAATCGGTTGTGGAGACCCTTGCAGAATATGCGGGAGTCCCGGTGTGGAATGGATTGACCGATGAGTTCCATCCAACACAAGTATTGGCTGACTTTCTGACGATCAAAGAGCAAAAGGGCAGATTAAAAGGCGTGAATTTGGTGTATGTGGGAGACGGAAGAAACAACGTCGCAACCAGTCTCCTTGTGGGAGCGGCAAAAGTGGGCATGAACTTCCGAATCTGTTCCCCGAAAGAATTATTCCCTTCCGAGGAAATGGTTGCTTATGCCCAAAAGCTGGCGGAAGAATCAAAAAGCGACATTGTAATTTCAGATAATATTGATGAAACGGTAAAAGGCGCGGATGCCATTTACACGGATGTCTGGGTTTCAATGGGGGAAGAAGACAAGTTTAAAGAAAGAATCGAACTGTTGCTGCCTTATCAGGTGAACAGGAAGATGATTGAAAAAACGGGAAATGAACAGGTGATGTTCCTGCATTGCCTCCCGAGTTTTCACGATTTGGAAACGGAAATTGGGCGGAAAGTGTATGAAGAATACGGCATCAAAGAAATGGAAGTGACCGATGAAGTTTTCCAAAGCAAGCATTCCTTTGTGTTTGACCAAGCGGAAAACCGTTTACACACAATCAAAGCAGTAATGGCAGCGACGAATCACCGGCAATAAAAAAATGGACGGTAAGCGGAAGGTTCTTCCCTTGCTGTTAAGGTGAGGTGCTAATGATGAAGGAAACAAAACAATTAGGGTTATTTGCATTGATCGCACTGGTTGTAGGTTCAATGATTGGCAGCGGCGCATTCAACATGGCAGGAGACATGGCTCTCGGTGCCAATGCAGGTGCCATGTTGATCGGTTGGGTTATCACAGGGATTGGGATTATCGCCCTTGGGCTTGTATTCCAAAATCTATCCATTAAAAAGCCTGATTTGGACAGCGGTATTTATAGCTATGCAAAAGAAGGATTCGGTCCGTTTTTTGGATTTAGCAGCGCTTGGGGGTACTGGGTATCAGCCTGGCTCGGAAATATCGCTTATGCAACGCTTGTCATGTCTTCCATCGGTTATTTTATTCCGGCTTTTGAAGGCGGACAAAATGTGGCATCGATCATCGGGGCATCCGTATTATTGTGGCTGGTCCATTACCTTGTCCTTCGAGGAGTTCACTCAGCAGCATTCATCAATACAATCACAACCATCTGTAAAGTGATTCCGATTTTCCTATTTATTTTAATTACCATTTTCTTCTTTAATATCGATAAATTCACTTTCGATTTTTGGGGCAGCGGCGGCTTTTCCTGGTCGGAAGTCGCTTCCCAAGTGAAAAGCACCATGCTTGTGACATTATGGGTGTTTATTGGCGTTGAAGGTGCCGTCGTCATGTCTGGACGGGCAAAAAGTAAGTCGGATGTCGGAAAGGCGACTGTCATTGGATTAGTGAGCGTTCTTTTGATCTATGTGTTGATCACCGTGTTATCAATGGGTGTCATGACCCGGGAGGAACTGGCAGCTTTGCCGACTCCGACAATGGCCTATGTATTTGAAGCGGTTGTCGGGAAATGGGGCGCCGTCTTAATCAATATAGGATTAATCATTTCCATAATGGGAGCCTGGTTGAGTTGGACGCTCTTTGCAGCAGAGTTGCCATACGAAGCGGCAAAGGATAAAGTGTTCCCGAAATGGTTGGCCAAAGAGAATAAAAATAAAGCGCCAGTGAATTCCCTATGGTTGACGAACGGTTTAGTGCAAGTTTTCTTAATCACTTTATTATTTACCGACAAAGCCTACAATTTTATGTTCAGTTTGGCATCATCCGCCATTCTCATTCCTTACATGCTATCAGCCTTTTATCAAGTGAAACTGATACCTTTCAGGGAAAATAAAAAGCAATTCATCATCGGGATTATCGCCAGCATTTATACCGTTTGGCTCGTGTATGCCGCCGGATTGGACTATCTGCTGTTGACAATGCTGTTGTATGCCCCAGGGATCATCATTTACAAGTATACCCAAAAGGATTATGGCATCACCCGCAAAGATGCGAAATTTGAGATTGCATTAATGGGCATTTTCGTTATCCTTGCTGTCATTGCATTCGTTGGCATCATTACAGGAAAAATTGATTTTTAATCTTTGGACATAGGGTGTGAAGATAATGGAGAAAAAGAAAGTTGTCATCGCCTTGGGGGGCAATGCCATCCAAACGGGGGATGGCTCGGAAGAAGCGCAACAAAACGCCATCAGAAAAACGGTTGCACTGTTGGTTGAAATTGTGAAACTTGGTTGTCAGATTGTGATCACCCATGGCAATGGCCCACAAGTCGGCAACATTTTATTGCAGCAAAAGATTGCAGGAACACAAGGGATTCCACCGATGTCACTGGATACGTGCGGCGCCATGAGCCAAGGGATGATCGGCTACTGGATTGAAAAGGAGCTGGATGATGCATTAAGGGAGCAAGGAATTGAAAAAAACGTGGCATCAATCATCACAAGAACGGAAGTGGATCTAAATGATCCGGCGTTTGAGAATCCGACAAAACCGATCGGCCCCTATTACTCAAGGGAAGAAGCAACGCAAATCATGCAACAGACCGGCGCAAAATATGCAGAGTTTCCTGGAAGAGGATGGCGTCAAGTCGTTCCGTCTCCTCAACCAATGAATATTATCGAACATAGTGTCATTGAAAAGCTTGTGAGTTTGGATTTTATCGTCATTTGCGCCGGTGGAGGGGGAATTCCGGTTTATAAGGAAAACCATAAGTATATTGGGGTGGATGCGGTCATCGATAAAGATTTGGGTTCCGAAAAACTGGCTGAATTGATCAATGCCGATGTCCTGCTCATATTGACGGATGTCGATCATGTGTATCTTCATTTCCATCAGCCAAATGAACGGCCTTTGAAAAAGGTTTCAACCGCTGAGTTGAAAAGGCATATTGAGGAAGGCCATTTCGAAAAAGGAAGCATGCTGCCAAAGGTTGAAGCAGCCATCAAATTTGTGGAATCCAGACCGGATCGGGTGGCCATCATCACCTCTTTGGACAAAGCGCTCGATGCACTGTTGGGACAAGCCGGAACCATTGTTGAAAAATGATGATGATTTGAACCCTTCCATGCGAATCGAAATCTAAATGCGGGAAAAAAATAGAGGCGGTGGCTCATTGCTGCCGCTTATTTTTTGTCTATCAAACTGAAAAAAAGGTAATATATTAATTGAAATGCAAGATTATAAATATTCAAAAAATTTCACAAACTCTCTTGAAGTTTACGTTAACGTCAATGATAAAATATAGCCAAATTCGGGGGTGAAAGGGATGAAAACGATTCAGGAAGTGGCAAAAGAATTCAATATCACACCAAGAACCCTGAGATATTATGAAGAAATTGGATTGCTTTCACCGAATCGTACCCAATCCAATTTACGCACCTTTTCAAAAAAAGAAATTGCCAAATTGAAACTCATCATGCGCGGCAAAAGATACGGCTTTTCACTGGACGAAATAAAGGAGATGATATTGCTCTTTGATCGTGACCGTACAGGGATTAAACAACTGGAAAGAACCGTGGAGTACGGGGAACAGAAAATCAAAGAAATCGAAGAAAAAATCGAGGAGTTGACCCAATTGAAAAGGGAATTGGTGGAATTGCATTCGTCATTCAGCGAAAAACTGGCAAAAATTAAGGGGGAGGATGTCACATGAATAGTTCGATGCTATTAGCCAGAAATGCCCGCAAGTATCCAAAAAACGAGGCGGTGATTTGCCAAGGACGGCGGGTGACGTACAAAGAATTGGATGAACAGGTTACCCGATTGGGCAATGCTTTGCTCGGACTGGGCATTCAACAAGGGGATAAAGTCATCATCTTTATGCCGAATGTATTGGAATTTGTCGTTAGTTATTTTGCCATTCAACGTATTGGCGCCATTGTCGTGCCGGTGAACGCCAAATTCACCCTATCGGAAGTGGAATATGTGGCGGATCATGCACAGGCAAAAGCCATCATTGCCCATGAAGCGATTTTTGCATCCGTAGAAAATCTCCAAAATGTCGGGATCAAAATCAAAACCGGCCCAAAAAAGGAAGGGTGGCTAGACTATGACGGGCTCATTGAAAAGTCGGATAACGCGGAAATCAGATGTCTGTTAAAAGAAGACGATTATTCCACGATTCTTTACACCTCCGGAACAACAGGGAAGCCAAAAGGCGTTTTATTCAGCTATCGCAATATTTTGGCGGTTGCCCATATGATTGCCATCGAAATGGAAGTGAAGCCGGAAAGCCGGATGTTGCTGATGATGCCGCTGACACACTCGGCTCCACTGCATTTATTCTTGATGTCCGCTGTGCTGGTTGGGGCAACCAACGTACTTACACCTACTTTCACGCCAGATTTACTTATTGACACGGTGGAAAAGGAAAAAACCACCCACTTCTTTGGGGCGCCGGTTGCCTATTTGGTTACTGCATCCCATCCCCGATTGCAAACAGCGGATCTGTCTTCCATGAAATGGTGGGTATATGGAGGGGCGCCGTTATCCGAAAAAGAAGTGCGCCATATCCAACAGGCTTTCAAAACGGACAATTTAACTTGCGTATATGGTTTAACGGAAGCAGGGCCAAGCGGGACACTTCTATTCGGCTATGAACATGAAATTAAAGCGGGCAGCATCGGAAAGCGGGCGGCCTTCGGAACGGAAATCCGCATTGTGAATGAGAACGGAGAAGATGTCCAGACCGGCGAGATTGGAGAGATTGTGCTTTATGGCGAAGGGAACATGGTTGGTTACTATCGGGATGAAGAAGCAACGAAACAAGCGTTTCTCGGCGAATGGCTGAAATCAGGCGATTTGGCCCGATTCGATGAAGACGGTTATATTTGGGTGGTTGATCGGAAAAAAGACGTCATTATTTCTGGCGGTGTCAATATTTATCCGAAAGAAATCGAAGACCGGATTTTACAGTTTGGAGGAATTCATGAAGTGGCGGTCATCGGGGTACCTCATCCGGAGTGGGGGGAAACTGTGAAGGCGGTGTTCGCCGCTAAAACGCCAATTGACGTGGAAGCGTTGAAGGCATACTTATCCGAGCATCTTGCCAAATATAAAGTGCCGCGGCTGTACGAACAAGTGGAAGCGCTTCCGAGAAATGCATCCGGAAAAATTTTAAAACAACAATTGAAAGTGCAGGCGATTGTGGAATGAAAGTGCTGCAAAATGTGGTGGCAGAAAAAGAGACAAACTTTTTCTCAAGCGATGATACATTGCAAAAAATATTGGAGCAAATGCTGGATCAAGAGTTTTATGAATTTGCATTTAGAGAACTGACAGACTTCGGGGCTTTGGTATGCGGCGAGATTGATGCGCGGGCAAAGCATACGGACCGGGAAGGGGAGCCCCGTCTCATCCGCTATGATCGATACGGGGAAGAAGTATCGGAAATTTGGGTGAATGAAGGCTACAAAAAGACGGTTGAACAAACATACAATACCGGGATTGTCGGATACGTGCATAAAGAGATACCGGAGCTGGGGAGAAAAGGGAATTATGTTTACAGTTTTGCCCAAGGTTACTTGTTGTCCCACGCGGAACCGGGGTTTTATTGCCCCGTCACATTGACAATGGCCACGGCATACTTGCTGGACCATTATGCGGATGAAGAACTGAAGGCGAAATTTTTGCCGCATGTTTGTTCAACCGGTGAAGTGGAGCTGTATGAAGGAGCCACTTTCTTGACCGAGCGGCAAGGGGGTTCGGATGTCGGGGCAAATATCCTTGAAGCAAGATTTGACGGCACCCATTACCGGTTATATGGCGAGAAATATTTTGCCTCCAATGCGGGAATGTGCGGTGTTGCCATGGTGTTGGCCCGCATGCCGGGGGCTCCGGAAGGCACTAAAGGGCTCACTTTGTTTGCGGTGCCATGGAAAAAGGAAGACGGTTCGCTCAATCATCTGCGCATTCGGCGCTTGAAAGATAAATTGGGCGTCCGCGCCGTGCCATCCGGTGAAGTTGAATTTGACGGATCCATCGCCTATGTGGTGGGCGATCCGAAAAAAGGCATCTACTACATGCTGGAGGCGTTGAATTTATCGAGAATCTGTAATGCGGTCGCCTCAGTCGGAATCATGAGAAGAGCATTATTGGAATCCAAATTTTATGTTTCCAATCGCGAGGCATTCGGCCAACGATTGACGAATTACCCAATGATACAGGATACTTTGGCAAAAATGGCGTCCAAGCTCCACGTTGAAGTGGCGACGCTGTTTGACATGATCCAATTGTATGATCGGGTGACAATTGGCGAAGGAACTGAGCGGGATGTGATTTTGAACCGGCTGAACATCGCGATCATGAAGAAAGAAACGGCTGAGCAGGCCATCCATTTTGCCCACGAAGCGATTGAACTTCATGGCGGCAATGGGTACATTGAAGATTTTGTAACGCCTAGACTATTGAGGGATGCCCAGGTGCTCACCGTTTGGGAAGGTACGGCAAATATCCTGGCATTGGAAGTGATCCGCCTATTTAAAAAATACAATGCCCATAAATTGTTCATCGATGAAATGAACCGGCGTTTGCAAAAAGTGAAGGATTCGAAGCTGAAGCAAATCGTGATGGAAAAGCTTTCAGATGTCGCGGAGGATTTGGAAACATTCGCGTCCTTGGATGAAGAGACACAAACTTATGAGGGCAAAGGCATCGCCCAAAGATTGGCATGGCTGTATGAGAGTGTCGTAGCTGTCGAATGGGCCGGCCGTTACGGTGGAAAATATGAAAAGCTGGCAGACATCTATTTGGAAGATACTTGGAAGTTGCGCAAATTAGGAGATCCAATGAAGACGGTCTTGTATTTTCATGATGTGATATAAGTGCAAATTCAAGATGAGCGGAAGGGGAAATTGGATGAATTTCCCTTCCGCTCTATTATCATTGGCACTGAATTTCATTTTTTTCAAAAGCAGCTTGTAGTCCCTGCACATGATTTCAGGTTGTTAAGAGAATGAAACCCTCTTTCTATTAATTTTAATATTTCTCTAATAAACACATATTTTCTCGTTTACGCAAATATATTTCATTGATACAATAATCCTGAATCTAATTGTTGGAAGATTCAAAAAATAAAAGTGTTCCAGCACTGAAATGGGGGATTGGGGATATGTTTATTACAAATATTGTGGAAGAACATGCAATAAAACAGCCTTCCAAAAAAGCGGTTATTTTTGAAAACACAACAATGACTTATGGGGAATTATTTGAAAATGCGAAGAAGATAGCCGCCTATCTTCAAAACAGGGGCTATCAAAAAGGGGATATTGTCGCCCAATTTATGCTGAATTCAGATCTGTTTTTACCTGTCTATTTAGGTGCCAAATTGGCCGGTTTGACGATCATGCCGGTGAATACGAAACTTGCACCTCCGGAAGTGGATTACATTTTCCAGCATTCTGAAGCAAAAGCTTTATTTTTTGATGAAAAAATTGAAGAGACCATCAGGCAAACGGCCCACCGTTTTGACCACGTCATTTCCACTGCCGGAATAAAAGAAATTTTAAAAGGGAACGATACCGATTTTATTCGCGTTCCAAATGAAGGTGAAGAAACAGCCGTTGTCATGTATACATCCGGAACAACGGGAAAACCAAAAGGGGTAATGCTCACACACAACAATGTGATTGAAACGGCGGAAATTTGGTCCGATTCGATGAAGATGACGGAAAAGGATCGGACTTATATTTGTACGCCGCTCTTCCATTGTGCGGGCCTTCATGTGTTTGCCGTGCCGACTTTGTACAAGGGTGGAACCGTTGTCATAGAAGAAGCTTTCTCACCTGATCGGACATTAAAAAATCTTGTGGAAACGGAAGCGACCATCTTTTTCGGTGTGCCGGCAATGTACACCATCATCTTAAATAAACCGGAAATCGGGGAATTCAATTTCGGACATTTACGTTTGTTCTGTTACGGTGCCGCGCCGATGCCATATGAGCTCGTAAAAAAATTGAAAGACACCTTCCCGAATGTGAAAGTGCAGAATCTGTACGGACAAACGGAAAATACCCCTGCCGCGTCTTCATTGACAGATGAATATGCTCTGCAAAAAATCGGTTCGGTCGGAAAGCCGTTGAAAAAAACGCAAATCAAGCTTGTTGATCCGAATGGCGAAGAAGTGCCGACAGGGGAAGTGGGCGAAATTTGCGTGAAGGGGCCGCAGGTGATGAAAGGCTATTTGAAAAATCCTGAAGAAACAGCCAAAACAATCCAGGATGGCTGGCTGTATTCGGGGGATTTGGGGAAATTCGATGAGGAAGGATTTTTATATATCGTCGATCGGAAAAAAGACATGATCATCCGCGGTGGTGAAAATATTTACCCGGTTGAAGTGGAAGAAGTGTTGTATCAAATTCCTGAAATATTGGAAGCGGCTGTGGTCGGCGTTCCTCATGAAGTGTACGGTGAAGTGCCTAAAGCGTACGTGGTATTTAAAGAAGGAAAATCTCTCACATCAGAAGAAATCATCAATTACTGTTTGACCAAACTCGCCAAATATAAAGTGCCGGCAGAAATTGAAGAACTGGCCCAACTTCCACGGAATGCCTCCGGAAAAGTGTTGAAGCATACGTTGCGTCCAAAGAAAGAAATTGTATAGAAAGAAGGGGAAACATGAGTAATGTCTATTTGGTGAATGGTGCGAGAACGGCTTTTACTGCTTATGGCGGCTCATTTGTGAATACAGGGGCGGTCACTTTGGGAGCGGTCACTGCAAAAGAGGCCATGAAACGGGCGAAAGTTTCGCCTGAACAGATTGACCATGTCATTTACGGCAATGTCATTGCGACAAGTACAAACGCGGCGTACCTGGCGCGCCATATTGGACTTCATGCAGGTGTGCCAAAGGAAGTGCCGGCCATCACTTTGAACCGTCTTTGCGGTTCCGGACTGCAATCCATCATTACGGCGGCCCAGAATATTTTACTCGGTGAAGGGGATTTTATTTTGGCTGGCGGAGCGGAAAATATGTCCCAATCCCCTTTCTCGAACTTTGATGTCCGTTTTAAAGGGATGAAATCAGGAAACTTGCAATTTGCGGATATGTTGCAAGCAACCCTTTTCGATGAATATACGGGTACCGGAATGGGCATTACGGCGGAAAATCTGGCGGAACAATATCAGATTTCAAGGGAAGAACAGGATCAATTTGCCCTGCTTTCCCAACAGCGTGCAGCCAGAGCCCGTGAAAACGGCATTTTCAAAGAAGAAATTGTGCCTGTGAACATTCAAACGAGAAAAGAAGAATTGGCGATTAAAGAGGATGAACATATTAAAGAAAATACAACCCTTGATGCTTTAAGCAGATTAAAACCTGTGTTCAAGAAAGATGGTACAGTGACGGCAGGAAATGCATCAGGCATCAATGATGGTGCAGCTTCTGTCATTGTGGCAAGTGAAAAAGCGGTGGAGAAAAACGGTTTATCCCCGCTTGCAAGAATTGTCTCCTGGGGCATCAAGGGGGTGGATCCATCCATCATGGGAATCGGCCCGGTGCCAGCCATCAAGCAGGCATTGGAACGGGCGAATCTGACGTTGGAGGACATCGATTTGATTGAAATCAACGAGGCTTTTGCCGCCCAATATTTGGCTGTTGAAAAAGAGTTGGGATTAAATCGGGAAATTGTGAATGTCAATGGTGGCGCGATTGCATTGGGCCATCCGGTGGGGGCAAGCGGTACGCGGCTTGCGTTGACATGCGCATACGAACTGAAACGCCGCGGCGGAAAATATGGACTGGTCAGCTTATGTATTGGCGGCGGACAAGGAATCGCGATGGTCATTGAGAGGGTATAACCATATGGTATTTGCAGCGGGAGAAATATGCCGCTGCTTTTTTATTTTTTTTTGGAATTTCAAATTTGAATTCAAGTTTTTAGCTTTACAGAATCAAAGTGTATCATTATTATCTAAAATTATAAGAATTTTCAAAATTGATGTTTGCGGAGTTGTTTAAGCTAAGGAGCAGCCGGCATATAATGGAACGTTTTTTGCAACTCGAAAGCTTGAACACTATTATGTGAACAATAGAAATAAGTGTTTGGAGGAATTTTCATGAAAAAGGTAGTACTGGTTCCGCATAATAAAAAGTTCGCTGAAGCCATTTCATCCTTGTCGTCAGAACCCCCGGTCAGGAATGCTTTAAGCCTGACGGAATCCCAAACTTCAATTGAAGGCACCCTGGAGTTCATCGAATTTGTCCAAGAGCAAGAACAATTGGGGAAACAATATTCAAGAGTCATTTTTAATGAAGATGGGGATTTGATTGGCATCATTACACTGAAAGATATAAATATGGAAGAAAAAACTTGCAATATCGGCACTTGGATAGGGCATCGGTATTGGGGGAAAGGATACAACGAATCGGCGAAATCACAGATCCTTCATACGGCCTTTACCGAACTGGATTTGGAGTATGTGTTTGTTGCCGTGAAATTGTCAAATATCCGTTCCCGAAAAGCTTTAGAAAAATTGCCTTATATTAGAACGGATGTCCAGGAAGAATTCCCGGAAGAATACAAGAAATTGGAGCCGCAAATCAATGCGCCATTTATGTTGCATGTAATTGAGAAAAGCGCGTTTTTGGAATGGTATTCGGAGAACACAGAGGAGTAATTATTGTTGTACAAAAAAAAGGATAGATACAAACAGGTAAAATTCCTGATGATCTATCCTTTTCATAATTTTTTAAAAGTCTTATGCTCTATTGTCCACTATCTATTTCAATTAAACAATTTATTGGGCGATATTATTCCGCATTCACTTTTTTGGGAACACGGACCGGCTTAAAGATGGAAAGAATATAAATGATCAATCCGGCAACTCCGATGCCGATGATGGTATTGAAGGATGCCCCTGTATAGAAGCCGCTGCCAAAGTAGAATATTTCCCGCAATCCTTCAGAAGCAAAACGGATTGGCACCCATGGGCGGATGAAATATACAAAGAAATCCGGAAGCATTTCTTTCGGCGTCATCAATACACCCATTCCCAAAAGCATCACCACCATAAACAAAGTGATGGCTGTTTTTCCGATCCAGGCTGTAATGGCGGAAATGATCAAGAAGAAACAGAATGCTGCAAAGGATACGAAGGATGCGACCAATAAGTAGCTTGGCATATTAATGCCGGCAATATATCCTAATGTCGCAACGGTAAACCCTGAGAAGAGGGCGATTAAAACACCGAATAAAATTTGTTCCCCCATTAAACGCAATGTTTGTTTTCTTGTAAGCATCTCTCTTTTTAACACATTGGAAGAGGCAAGGAATACAATGAATCCTCCGATTAATGCCCCCACCCATGCAGGTACGGCCATCAGTGTTGGCGCACTGCCATTGGCGGTAGCCGCCGTCACTTCATTAAACACTTTTTCCTCTGTGACAATAGGGTTTACAAGCACAGAAGCGCTGTTTAAATCGATTTTTTGTCCCGCTAATTGCGTGGCGAAGTTTGAATAATATTGTTGGTTCAATTGGCTGATAAGGGTATTTAATGCATTTTTGGCCATGTTTGCGCCAGTCACGTTATATCCTTGGTTGATATAGATTTTGAGTGTAGCCGGTGATTTGTTGATGAGCACATGATCCAACTGATCGTTATACCCTTCCGGAATGACCAATGCGGCATAATATTGTTTATCTTTAAATAAGTCTTTGATTTCTTCTTCTTTCTCTTCTGTAAAGGCAAACATCGGTTCACCTTCGCCAGAACCTTTGCTCATTTGTTCAAGTGCTTTTTCCACTGCCTCCACATGGGCCCCTTCATCATTGACAATCAATGCCACAGGTAAATTTCTCCCTTTCGGATCACCTTGCGCAAACAGATTGATTGAAAATAGGGCGATAATCAGGATGACTGCAATTGGAGCAGCCCAGGCGAGTTTTTCTTTAAATAATTTCATGCATTACTTCCTTTCTCAATTTTCAACATGTTGTTCAGTGATGCTTTCTCATCTTATAATTTAATTAAGGTTAAAGCAATGAACAAAATTGAACACGGTGTTGAATTTTGAAAAGGGGAATTTGAATGAGTATTTATGTGGAAAAGAATCGAAGAACAAAAAAGCAAATCCAGGATGCTTTCTTGAAAATTTTGGAGGGAACATCTTTTGAAGCCATCACGGTCGGGGAAATCGCGAAAGAAGCGAAGATTAACCGCGGCACATTTTATTTGCATTATAAAGACAAATACGATTTGCAAGAGCGGATGGAGGAGGAGTTGTTTGGAAAATTGGGGGATTATATCGATGAGTTGCAATCCCGCTATACATCGACCATCACCTTTGAGAAGGAACAGGAGAGACTGGCTGCAATGTTATTCAGCTTTTTTGAAAGCCATTCCAAAATCTTAAAAATCTTTTTGAGCGATCATGGGAGTGCGGGTTTTCATTTCCGCCTGCGGGACGCTTTTATTGAAAAAGTGCGCAACAACATCGAAAAAAACGAACATTTCAATGCCACTTTGAATGTGCCGATCAATTATTTTCTATCTTTTATTACCGCGGCTTTTTTAGGATTGATTGAGGAATGGATCAAAAATGGTTTGGATCGAACGCCGGAAGAAATGACCGCCATGTACGTTGATATTATTTCATTTATAAAAAGTCAATAAAATGCATGAAAGAGGAGGATATCTACAATAACAAGTTATTTCAAATCATGCATAAAATTTTGAGGCTGGGACATAACTAATAAAGTGAACGAGCTGCAAAAAGAATTTTTGTAAAAAATTGATTGGAGTGACGGGGCGAGTGCTCCTGTCGCGCACGCTTAGTCGCAAAGCAAAAGCTTTACTGCGACGAGCCCTCTCGAGACCCCGCAGGAGCGAAGGATTGAGCTCCGAGGAGGCTCGAGCCCAATGTCATCAACTTAAGATTACATTTAATGGAAGTTTATTTGAAAATTAATCTTTAATTTAACATTCACAAAAATA